>RFSC01000100.1 GCA_009924185.1 Actinomycetota bacterium | reverse complement strand
GCTGCACTCGAACATGATGAAAGAAGAAGTACTAAGACAACCCATAGCTTCTTCATCGAAAATCCTTATCGCTCTTGACCATGGCTTTGGCCTTCATTGGATCCATCTCGCCACTTCCGAAACTAGGACATAACTTAGCCAATGGACAGGCGGCGCAGGCAGGTTTGCGGGAGTGACATACCCGCCGTCCATGCCAAATTAAACGCTGTGACAAGTTGGTCCACTCTTTGCGCGGGATCAACTCCATCACCGCAAACTCCACCTTCACCGGATCGGTTTCTTTGGTCCAGCCAAATCTTCTAACCAATCTGCCAAAGTGGGTATCAACGGTTAACCCAGGTGTATCAAAGGCATGACCCAAAACTACATTCGCAGTTTTTCTTCCCACTCCTGGCAAAGTAACTAAATCATCTAAATTGTCAGGAACTTTGCCATCGAACTCAGTAACAATCTTGGTTGCTAGACCTTTTATGCTTTTTGCCTTTGCTCTAAAGAATCCGGTGGATTTAATTAGATTTTGTAACTCGCGCATATCGGCACCAGCAAAGGCTTGGACATTCTTATATCTCTTAAACAAAGCTGGTGTCACCGCATTAACTCTTTTGTCAGTGCACTGAGCTGACAGCACGGTTGCAACTAGAAGTTGTAATGGATTTTTGAAATCTAACTCGCATTTCACATCGGGGTAGCTCTTGCTTAAAACTCGATACATAGCGCCAGCCCGCTTTTTCTTATCTGCAAAGCTTTCGCGCATAGCCTTGAAAATACCTCAATTTGTGCCATCTCTCTTATAAAAGTAGGGTGCCTCCGTGACCCCAAGAGCCAATGATCAGATTGATGAAGTAGTCGTCCGCAAGGCGCCAATCTTTTCTGGATTAGATGAGTCCGCAGCTGCAAGCCTCCGAGCTTCGATGACTTTGGTAAAACTTCGTAAGGGCCAATCCCTTTTTAAAGAGGGTGATGATGGGGATCATCTATTTATCGTTTCAAATGGCAAGGTAAAACTTGGCACCAAGTCTCCAGATGGCAGAGAAAATCTCTTGATGATTTTGGGCCCTGGTGACATGTTTGGCGATCTCTCACTTTTTGATTCCGGTCCACGTACTGCAACAGCGACCGCAGTTACCGATACAAAACTTTTATCTCTAGGCCAGGACAAAGTTATTCCTTGGGTTAAAGAACATCCAGAGGTTTCATTGCATTTATTGGCTCGCTTAGCATCACGCCTTCGTCGCACCAATGAGGTTGTTGGAGATTTAGTTTTCTCTGATGTTCCAGGTCGCGTTGCCAAGGCGTTAATTGATCTAGGAGTTAAGTTCGGCGAAAAGCGTGAAGAAGGTTTGTTTGTAAACCATGACCTAACTCAGGAAGAGTTGGCACAGCTAGTAGGTGCATCACGCGAAACCGTTAATAAAGCTTTGGCAGACTTTGCACAACGCGGTTGGCTTCGTTTAGAAGCCCGTTCAGTGATGATTTTGGATTACGAGCGCATGTTAAAGCGCGGCCGTTAATCCTTTATCTCAACCGTTAACTCAACCTCAACCGGCGAATTAAGTGGCAGCTCTGCTACGCCAATTGCGCTGCGGGCCGCTACACCTGAATCGCCCCAAATATGCATGAACAACTCTGATGCGCCATTTGCCACCGCAGGATGATTAACAAAGCCAAGTGCGCCATTTACATAACAAACAACCCGCACGACCTTAACGATTGAATCAACATCAGCTACTAACTGAACCGCAGCCAAGGCATTTAACGCACAAATCCGGGCTAATTCATAAGCCTCTTCAACAGTTACATCTGCGCCAACTTTGCCGGCCTTCTTTATCGCGCCATCAACGATTGGTAGTTGGCCCGCGGTAAAAACTAGGTTGCCGGTACGAACAGCAGGAACATAAGCAGCAAGTGGCTTACTTGCTACTGGCAAAGTTAAATCCTTCTCTGCAAGCTTGGTGCGAACTGTGCTCATTTGATCTCTCTTTTCATGTAAGCAACAAGTTGATCTCCGCCACCGGGTGCCGGAACTACTTGAACCAACTCCCAGCCATCAGAACCCCAGGTATCGAGAATCTGCTTTGTAGCGTGGGTTAACAATGGAACAGTTGCATATTCAAACTTCATTTAATTGCCTCCTGATAGCGCTGCTTTTACTAATGATGAAACAACTCCACCATCTGCCTTTCCGGCAATCTTGGGTTGAATTGATTTCATAACCAATCCCATTTGTTGCGGTCCTGCTGCACCGGTCTCTGCAATCGCCGCTGCAATTAGATCTTTGATCTCCTGCTCGCTTAACTGCGCAGGTAAATACTCGGCGATGATGCTGCCTTCTGCTTTTTCATTAGCGGCACGATCTGCTGCTCCTGCTTGCTC
>RFSC01000099.1 GCA_009924185.1 Actinomycetota bacterium | reverse complement strand
ATGAAACAATTACCGCCCTATGCCAACCCCTACACCTGTCTGGATGAGCCCCGAGACCACCTCGGTCAACCGTCTGCCGATGCTCAATATCGGTCACTTAATGTCAATCTCCCTAGACGGAGATTGGAACTTTCAATTACTAGATCGCCCGGATCAAGAAACCTCTAAGCGTTGGCAAAGCATTCCAGTACCAGGTCTTTGGACCATGATTAATGGGCAGCAACCTTTTGGCGACAAACCAATTTACACAAATGTGCAGATGCCTTTTGATCAGCTACCACCAAATGTCCCAGCTGATAATCCAACCGGTGTCTATGAACGAGAGTTCTCACTTCCCTCTTCTTGGAAAAACAAGAGAGTTGTACTTTCAATTGGCGGCTTTGAATCAGTTGCAATTCTTTCAATTAATGGCAATGAGGTGGGGGTAGCAAAGGATTCTCGACTTGCTTCAGAGTTTGATATCACCGAGTATCTAAATGGCGGTTCAAACCGGGTGCAGATCAAAGTCATCAAGTGGTCTGACTCAACATTCATTGAAGATCAAGACCAATGGTGGCATGGTGGAATTACCCGCTCTGTAAAGTTATTTGCTACTGAGTATGTATTTATCGAACGGCTATACGCCACACCAGGTTTAGAAAACAACAACAAAGTTGGCACTCTAAAGGTGCGAGCCCATATCAACTCAATTAATGAAGCAGATATCTCAAATTACAAACTGCGTGTCAAAGTTCAAGGTGTTAAAGGTGCAGACCAGAGCGCAACTGTAATTAACCGCAAAGCCCCACAATGGACAGAGAAATCCGCTGCGGAGCAACAAGCGGGCAGCGATTTCTTTTTAGGAACATTCTGGGATGGCAATATTCCCAAAGCCAATTACGAGGCTTATTTGGCAACAGAACCGGTAATCCCCGGTCCACTTGAGATTGATATCCGGGTTCCTGGGGTATCTGCTTGGTCGGCCGAGTCCCCAACTCTTTACGATGTTGAGTATGAATTGATCGACCCTTCCGGTCAGGTAATCGAGGTTTCCAGCCAAAAGATCGGTTTTCGCCGCGTAGAGGTCGTAGGAAATGAGCTGCTGGTTAATGGCCAGCCCATCATTATTTACGGCATCAATCGTCATGATTTCAATCGTCAGACCGGTCGGGTGCTAACCCGGGATTTGATGCGCCAAGATCTTCTCGAGCTCAAGCGTTGGAACTTTAATGCGGTGCGCACCTCTCACTATCCCAATGATCCTGCCTTTTTGGATCTATGTGATGAGTTAGGTTTTTATGTAGTCGGTGAGGCAAACATTGAATCACATGCCTTTCAAAATACTCTGTGTGATGATCAAAAGTATTTGAATGCTTGGGTTGATCGTGTAGCACGTATGGTGCAACGCGATATTCATCATGCCTCAGTAATTCTTTGGTCTCTTGGTAATGAGTCAGGTGCCGGTTTAAATCATCGCGCTGCGGCAAGTTATGCAAGATTCTTTGATCCATCCAGACCTTTGCATTATGAAGGTGCGATCCGCGGCAATTGGACTCACAACCATGATCTAACTGATGTGGTCTGTCCGATGTATCCAGATATTTCAGCCATCATCTCCTATGCCAAATCTAAAAAAGCGTTGCGTCCTTTGATTATGTGTGAGTACACACATGCGATGGGAAATAGCAATGGAACTTTGGCTGAGTACTGGGATGCGATTCACTCTCTCAAGGGATTGCAGGGTGGCTTTATCTGGGAGATGTGGGATCACGGACTAGATCAAACTCTAGAAGATGGCACCGTGCGCTCTGCATATGGCGGGGATTACGGTGAAACCCGTCATGATGGCAACTTTGTTTGCGATGGCATGTTCTTCCCAGATCGCTCACCAAAGCCGGCTTTGCAAGAGTTTAAGTATTTAGCTGCGCCAGTAACTATCTCTGCAAAGAGTTTAAAGACCGGCAAATTTGAGATCTTTAACCGCAACTTCTTTACCGATCTGCGTGATATGAAACTGCGCTATGAAGTTACGGTAAATGGCAAAACCACAGTTAGTGGAGATGTGAAGTTGCCTGCGGTAAAGCCTCGAAATAAAGCGGTTTTTGCCCTACCTGCCAGCGCTATGAAGGCTGATGCCACACCTGGCGAACGATTTGTTAACTTCTCTCTAACCTTGGCTACAAGCACCCCTTGGTCTCACATTGGACATGAAGTAGCTTGGTATCAATTCGGATTACCGGCAAAACCACTGCCAAAAGCTAAGGCCGCTAAATCACCTCAAAGTTATGTAAATGCAGAGGGAGCAATCATTCTTCCCTTTGGCGAGGTTGCTCCGAGATTAAATCTTTGGCGCGCACCAACTGACAATGACGCAATTGGTCACATCTCCGAAAAATGGGAGAAGTGGGGATTGCGCGACTTGCATCGCAC
>RFSC01000098.1 GCA_009924185.1 Actinomycetota bacterium | reverse complement strand
GCAGAAACCTCATCTGGAACATCAAACATCGCAACATCGATACCATCAAATGCTTCTGGTGAAAGTGCAACAACGGTGAGCTCTTCACCGCGACACATCAACTTCTTGCCAGCGCTACGGGCTGAGGCAATTAAACGAATCTCGCCCCAAACATTTTCTCTCTTAGAGAGAATATCCAGCATCACGGTGCCGACCGCACCGGTAGCACCAACAACAGCTAGTGATGGTTTTTTACTCATCGTCCGCTACCGCCGTAAACCACAGCCTCGACCTGATCAGCATCTAAATCAAAGGCGGTGTGGGCTGCCTTAACCGCACGCTCTACATCGCTTTCGCGGCAGACGATTGAGATGCGGATTTCAGAGGTGGAGATCATTTCAATGTTAACTCCGGCATCAGCCATAGCGGCAAAGAAGGTTGCGGTAACGCCAGGGTGTGAGCGCATACCAGCGCCAATCAATGACAATTTGCCGATTTGATCATCGTATTGAATGGATTGGAATCCGATTTCGCCCTGAAGCTTTTGCACGATACCGGTGGCGCGTGAACCTTCAGCACGTGGCAAGGTAAAGGAGATATCAGTTAGGCCGGTGGCAGCAGCAGAAACATTTTGCACGATCATGTCGATGTTGATGTCATTGTCGGCAATGGCTTGGAAGATGCGGGCGGCAACACCTGCGCGATCTGGCACACCAACGATGGTGATCTTGGCTTCGCTCTTATCGTGAGCGATACCAGAGATGATTGCTTGTTCCATGCTTCCTCCTTCAGGTTGGTCTTTTACGACCCAGGTTCCTTCTAAATTTGAAAATGATGATCGAACATGAATTGGTAAATTAAAACGACGGGCATACTCAACACAACGTAGATGTAAAACTTTGGCGCCAGATGCCGCCAGCTCCAACATCTCTTCATAAGTTACTGATTTCAATTTGCGTGCAGCCGGAACAATTCTGGGATCTGCGCTGAATACGCCATCAACATCGGTGTAAATTTCACAAACATCTGCATCTAGTGCGGCTGCAAGTGCAACAGCGGTGGTATCAGATCCGCCACGACCTAGTGTTGTGATGTCCTTGGTATCTTGCGCAACACCTTGGAAGCCAGCGACGATCGCAATCGCACCTTCTGCTAAAGCTTCTTGAATTCGACTTGGGGTTACATCAATAACTCGGGCGCGGCCATGTGTTGAGGTGGTGATGATTCCAGCTTGGCTGCCAGTGAAAGATCTTGCCTCTAAACCTAAATTTGAAATCGCCATTGCAAGCAGTGCCATCGAGATGCGCTCACCTGCGGTTAACAACATGTCTAACTCGCGGCCATTTGGCATTGGAGAGACCTGGTTGGCCAAATCGATTAATTCATCGGTGGTATCGCCCATGGCTGAGACCACAACGACCACCTGCTGGCCGGATCTCTTGGTCGCGGCGATACGGGCAGCTACCCGCTTGATGCTCTCGGCATCAGCGACTGAGGAGCCGCCGAACTTCTGGACTATCAAACCCATGGCGGCATCGTGGCAGAGAGAAAACCAGATTGCAGGTATATCTTGTATTTCGAGACAGAATCCGTCTCAGTATTAGAGATCTAGAGCTCTGCGTCCTTCAAAGGCACGACCCAAAGTAACTTCATCGGCGTATTCGAGGTCTCCGCCAACTGGCAGACCTGATGCCAAGCGGGAGATTTTGATACCTAGAGGCTTCAAGGTGCGGGCCAGATAGGTAGCGGTGGCTTCGCCTTCCAGGTTGGGGTCGGTAGCGATGATGATCTCGGTGATTCGATCATCAGAGAGCCTGGTTAGTAGCTCTCGAATCTTTAACTGATCTGGGCCGATGCCATCGATTGGACTGATTGCGCCACCTAGCACGTGATACTTACCGCGGAACTCTCTGGTGCGCTCGATCGCAACTACATCTTTGCTTTCTTCAACAACGCAGATAACCGCAGGGTCACGTCTTGGATCGCGGCAGATTTTGCACTCTTCCTCTTCTGCAACATTGAAGCACTGAGAGCAGAACTTAACTTTTTCTTTTACGAGACGAAGTACCTCAACCAAACGATTTACATCTACCCGCTCTGATTGCACGATGTGAAAAGCGATGCGTTGGGCGCTCTTTGGTCCGATGCCCGGCAATCTGCCTAGCTCATCAATTAACTCTTGAATTATTCCTTCGTACATTACTTATCGCTCTCAGCAATTACCTGCGCGCCAAGTTCCTTCATCAAAAGCTCTGTGCCAGATAGTTGGGTTTCATCCTCTGGATCTTCAACGGTGCGGGTTACTTTGGCCGCAACCGAAGTTGGTGAAACTGATGGATCAACAATTACCTCAATCTTGCGTTTGATTCCAGTTACCTCAACAAAGGCATCAACCAAAATCTGTTCGCTTTCAGATCTAATAAATGAATCACGCGCACCTGCATTAACAATTCCGATAGTGATGTGTTTGTCATCAACTGCAAGCACCTGCGCGCTGGCAGATAGCAATGACCAGGTGAGTCTGCGGCGGCGTTTTACGCTTTC
>RFSC01000097.1 GCA_009924185.1 Actinomycetota bacterium | reverse complement strand
GGTAGGCGAGGGTTCAAAGGTAGCTCTCATTGGTCCTAATGGATCTGGAAAAACTACTCTGTTCAGAATGATTGCGGGGGATCTACAACCCGACTCCGGTCAAATCATCATCTCCGGCGGACTTGGTGTCATGCGCCAGTTCATAGGTTCCATCCGCGATGATTCAACGGTTCGTGATTTATTGGTGTCGGTTTCACCGTTGCGTATCCGGCAAGCCGCTGCCACTTTGAAAGCAGCAGAGATTGCGATGGAGCAAAACAATTCAGAGAAAGAGCAGATGGCATATGCCCAAGCGCTGGCGGATTGGGGCGATGCAGGTGGATATGAACAAGAGGTGCTTTGGGATATCGCATGTTCAAATGCACTTGGAAAAACCTTTGATCGGGTGGCAAACCGTGAGGTCAACTCTCTTTCTGGCGGTGAGCAAAAGAAGTTAGTGCTGGAGTGCTTGTTAAAAGGTCCCGAAGAAGTACTAATTCTCGACGAGCCCGATAACTACTTGGATGTGCCCGCCAAACGTTGGTTGGAGGAGCAGATTCGTGAATCAAAAAAGACCATTCTTTTCATCAGCCATGATCGAGAGTTGTTAGCAGCAACCGCAACCAAAGTTGTAACTCTGGAGCAGGGCATTAATGGCAACAGCGCATGGATTCATGGTGAAGGATTTAGCACCTGGCATGATGCCAGAAAAGCCCGTAATGAACAGTTTGCGCAGGTTCTAGAGCGTTGGGAAGATGAACACAAACGTTTGAAAGAGTTAGTTTTAACTTTGCAATGGCAGGCAGCTAGCTCTCCAGATATGGCTTCACGTTACCGCGCGATGCAAACTAGGTTGCGTAAGTTTGAGGAAGTTGGCCCACCACCCCCACCTCCTGTCGAACAAGATGTAAAGGTGAATCTAAAGAGTGGTCGTACCGGTGAAAGAGTGGTCACCTGCGAAAACTTAACTTTAGAAAATCTCACAGAACCATTTAATTTTGAGATTTACTATCAGGATCGCATTGCAATTCTTGGCAAAAATGGCACCGGTAAATCACATTTCTTGCGCCGACTTTCAGGTGATGAAACTGTGCGTTACACCGGAACCTTCAAGTTAGGTGCTCGCGTTGTTCCCGGATTTTTCGCCCAAACCCATGCCCATCCGGAGTTTGTTGGAAAAACCTTGTTGGAGATTTTGTGGCAGGAGCACTCGTTACAACTTGGCGCGGCAAAAAGTGTTTTAGGTCGTTACGAATTGGCTCAGCAAGCTGAACAACAGTTCACCTCTTTATCCGGTGGACAGCAAGCCCGTTTTCAAGTTTTGTTGTTGGAGTTAGCAGGAGACACTTTGTTATTACTTGATGAACCAACTGATAACTTGGATCTGGCTAGCGCCGAAGCTTTAGAGCGAGCGCTGGATAGTTATCAAGGCACCGTCATCGCGGTAACCCATGATCGGTGGTTTGCCCGTGGCTTCACCAGATTCTTGATTTTTGGGGCGGAGGGCCAGGTCTATGAGAGCCCCGAGCCGGTCTGGAGCCATTGAGCCAGCGGGATTTTGACCCTATTCCCGCATGCGGGTAACCTTCCCCTTCTGTCTTGGCCGCCATTTGGCCGAACGGTCATAAATGAGTAGTAATAAAGAAGTAAGAAGAAAGCGAGTTTGTCGTGCGTACCTTTAGTCCGACCCCGAATGATGTTTCACGTAAGTGGTACGTCATTGATGCAACAGATGTCGTTCTTGGACGTCTCGCAAGCCATGCTGCCCACCTACTTCGCGGCAAGCACAAGACCACCTTCGCACCTCACATGGATATGGGCGACTTCGTTGTTGTAATCAACGCAGACAAGGTTGTGCTTACCGGTTCAAAGATGTCAGACAAGTTTGCTCACCAGCACTCAGGTTTCCCAGGTGGACTTACCTCACGCAACTATGTTCAGTTGATGGAGAAGTTCCCGACCCGCGCTGTTGAAAAGGCGATCAAGGGAATGTTGCCAAAGAACTCACTTGGCAAGCAGATGGCATCAAAGCTAAAGGTTTATGCAGGCGCAGAGCATCCACACAGCTCACAAGCTCCAATTGCATACTCATTCACACAAATCGATCAGACCAAGGTTGGTAAGTAATAATGTCAGAAAAAGAAACAACTACTGCTTACAGCTCCAGCACCCCTGCTGCTGCAACCAACCGCGCTGCTGTTATTGCACCAGGTGCAGGTGTCGGTCGTCGTAAAGAAGCGGTCGCCCGAGTTCGCCTAATTCCAGGCACCGGACGTTGGACCGTTAACAACAAAAATCTTGAGGTTTACTTCCCAAACAAAGTTCACCAGCAATCAGTCTCTGAGCCGCTACGTACCGTTGGCGCAGAGGGTAAGTACGATGTAATTGCACGTATTGATGGTGGCGGAATTTCAGGTCAAGCAGGCGCACTTCGTCTTGGTGTAGCTCGCGCACTTAATGAAATTGATACCGACGCTAACCGTCCAGCACTTAAGAAAGCGAAGTTCCTAACTCGCGATCCACGTGTTATCGAGCGCAAGAAGTACGGCCTAAAGAAGGCA
>RFSC01000096.1 GCA_009924185.1 Actinomycetota bacterium | reverse complement strand
GCTTCGCACTGCGCGAAGAATAAAGGTATGTACTCTAGTTTTTTGGACTTTTTCCAATGAAGATGAGTCGTAGCCTGTGGTTGCATCTCCAACTTAGGTGGCACAGCAATTGTGAATGTACATTCATTCTTCGCCAACGTGTAGACGAACTTATAGCCGTTCAATTCGCCCTCAAGTCGACCTTTCTTCAGAAGAACTTGAGTCTGCATTTGATATCTTGAAAGATTAGCAGCAAGCAAATCTCTACATCGTTGTTCAAAAGTTTCATCGCCATAACCCTCGTTGGCGAATTTCCCTTGTTGCTCCGACATGCAAAAAGCCTAACTCAATTTCCACAGGCAAGGCGGACAGTTTTATGAGATCTAGCGGGTGGTGCTGCAAATTGCTGGCCCGCGATAAACGCCCTGGAGTAAGCCACTCCATAAAACCTTGACCTCTTTTTGGATTGGCAGTACCACTTTGTGTTTTTATTGTTTACGATGAAACCGTTTGATGCGATTTGACTTGGAATCGTCGTAAACGAGGCACGTTTATAATCTCTGAATAGCCCTACTTGATAGATCTCAACTGTGAGTTCAACTCGAGTTTGGTAAGCATCGCAGATAGAGCGTGCATTAACTTTTACGGCAGACCTTTTTTCTTTGCGGAGTATCGACTTTGAAATATGTGGGTTATCAATCTCAATACGACACGCTGCCTTTTTTGATTGGTCCTTTTCGTTGGCCTGAACCCCCGTTAGAGAGGTTGAAGAGAGAAGTGTTGTAAAAGCCATAGCTAGACAGAAACTCTTAAAGGTTGATTTGTTTTTCATGAGCCGAGGATGGCTCAGGTAAAAACTACGCTCAGAAGTTTTCCACAGAAAGGTGTGCTGACTGAAAGAATTGGTGATGGCGGAGGATGAGGGATTTGAACCCTCGATAGGTTTCCCTATACACGCTTTCCAAGCGTGCGCACTCGGCCGCTATGCGAATCCTCCCGAGCCTGCGCGATTGAGATGAGCCTCAATGAAGCAAGGGGAGAACTCTATCGGTGCTTCAAACTATGATTCACCGCAGATCCTCCGTGCGGCATTACCGTGCCGAACTCCCCCAGGGCTGGAAGGCAGCACAGCAAGGGTAGGCCCGCTCTAATGGGTGTGCGGGGGATCCTTCCTAGAATTAATTACTGGCGCTCGTTAAGTAGATAGAGGAGGTCGATATGTCACTCGCGTTGTATCGCAAATATCGCCCCTCGATTTTCGCAGATGTAATTGGCCAAGAGCATGTGACCGTTCCACTTTCAAACGCTTTGGAATCAGGTCGCATCCATCATGCTTATTTGTTTTCTGGGCCTCGTGGTTGCGGCAAAACTTCAAGTGCGCGCATTATGGCCCGCTCTCTTAACTGTGAAAAAGGTCCAACCCCTAATCCCTGCGGCAAGTGCCAATCCTGTACTGATTTAGTTGCAAATGGTCCTGGCTCTATTGATGTAATCGAACTTGATGCTGCAACCCATGGTTTAGTTGATGATGCCCGCGATCTACGCGACAAAGCTTTTTTTGCGCCGGTTAATTCTCGTTACAAGATTTATATTATTGATGAAGCACACCAGCTCGGACCAGGTGCGGCTAATGCTTTGCTAAAAGTTGTGGAAGAGCCACCACCACATGTTTTGTTTATTTTTGCAACTACAGAGCCTGAGAAGTTAATTGCAACAATCCGTTCTCGTACCCATCACTATCCATTCCGTTTGGTACCACCTGGAGTTTTGGGTGAGCATTTGGAAAAGGTTTGTGCCGCCGAAAAGGTAAAGGTAGAAAAAGGTGTAATTCCACTAGTGGTGCGCGCCTCTGGTGGATCGGTGCGTGATGCGCTTTCAGTATTAGGTCAGTTACTTGCAGGTGCCGGTAAAGATGGCGTCACATATGACATCGCTGTGCAATTACTTGGATATACCGATGGTGCTTTATTAGATGATGCGATTGATGCCATTGGTGCACGTGATACCGCTACTTTGTTCAAGACCATTGATACCTTGGTTGAGGCAGGACATGATCCGCGCCGCTTTGCCTTTGATTTGCTAGAGAGATTGCGTGATTTAGTAATTGTTGAAGCTCTAGATGAATCTGCCAACGCGGTGCTTCGTGGCTACCCAGAGGATCAATTGGCCCGGATGCGTGGTCAGGCTTCTCGAATCGGCAGCGCTTCATTAAATCGTGCGGCATCTTTGGTGGCAGAGGGACTTACACAGATGCGCGGTGCCACACCGCCGCGGTTAATTCTCGAACTAGTCGCTGGAAAAATCACCATTCCACAAGGTGATACCTCAGATGTTGGTTTGTTGTCTCGAATGGAGCGTCTCGAGCGCCAATCAGGTTTTGATGTACCTGCTACATCTGTAGCACCCGCACCAGTAGCAGCGCCAAAAGCAGAGGTTAAGAAAGCTGCAGCAAAGCCAGCAGAAACAAAAGCTGAGCCGGTTGCCAAGAGTGAAAAACCTTCTGGCACCGCAGATATCGCAGCATTACGCCGGATGTGGCCTGATGTAATTGAAAGTGTAAAGCGCCGCCG
>RFSC01000095.1 GCA_009924185.1 Actinomycetota bacterium | reverse complement strand
TACCAATCTCGGAACGGTAACTGGTCTTACACCTGGAGATTGTCTAATTCAGGTTTCAAAAGAGGGCACCATCCGTTTCCTAAGTGCACTTTCTAACACCTTGATGATCTCTGTAAAGGACTCCACTCTGTCAGCACTGAACTCCAACTCCAACCGTCATTGGCTGATTTACAAGGCATACACAGATAAATACGGAGTAATTGTGAATCTGCCATCCAGATATGCCAATACCCAGGTTGATTTGCAGCTCCGTAGTTATGTTCGCGGCAAATTGATCTATCAAACCCTGGCGACTCTTACATTAGATGAGAGGGGAGATGCCTTGTTTGAGGCACCAAACTCTCTTCTAAAAGGTAGCCGACTACGTCTCCAACTTGATGGCTCCAATATCAAATACGGAACCACAATCTAAAGATGCAATCAGCGGTATCCAATCCAGAGAAGCTCGCCGTAGTGGCGATGTACCGCGATGAAGCAAAAATCTGGCGCCATGGAATTGCCCCCAAAGATTTACCGGAGGTAATCCAGGCGCCAGTAGAAGTTGATCATCGCCACAAAAGAACAGGTCAGTTTCATCATGGCCATGACACTGATCATTACAACCCAGAGTTCTATGAGGCTGTTTATGCCATAGTTCGTGAATCAGATGCTGTCTTATTGATTGGCCATGGCACGGGAAAGGGTTCCTCGGCCGAGAAGTTTTATGCCTATCTGGAGAAACATCACCCAGATTTTCTGAAACGAATTTTGGAGAGACTGGATTTAAATCTATCTGCAATGAGCGATCAACAGTTAACGATGAATGCCAGGCAGTGGTTTGAGAAAAACTATCGCAAACTCGCTACCTGGCATGATCGGCAGAGCAAACCCTGGTTTGTCGGGTAGTTGCTCTACTTTGTAGCAACCTCTTGAATCAAGTACCCAAGATTGCCCTTGCTGGCCGAACCCCATGCATACACAATTAGATTTACATTGTCTTTGATGGAGATGTTTGCACTTGGAATTGCAACGGTACTAGTACCTGCCAAGCGCACCTCAGTGGGATAAGTGCCGTACCGTAAGGAGACTTTACGTTCATTGCCGTTGGTAAGTGAACGGAAGAGTCTTACCGAATCGGCAGTTATGTCAACCGCCGGAGCCGCTGCCACATGTCTGACGGTCAACCAAGATCTCTTTTTGCCAGGCTCAGTGTTCATGTTTTTGAACAGACTTAGGGTTGCCTTCCCAGTTGAGTCTAAATGGGCAACAAAAGAGACATCTACCCCTTTAGCCAAATAAACCGGACGGAAGGACAGTACAGAGGCGGTATCTGATGTTGGGGTTACACCATCTGCGTAGATTGCAATCTGTTGCGAGCCTGGTTCTATGCTGAAACTCTTCATAGCCCCTGGCACCGCATCATTAAGCAGTAGTGCACCATTTGCGTACACATCTACCTTATCTGCGCCAAATCCAGTTGGAATTGCGTGAACAACTGTCACTACAACTGGGGTACTTGATTTGCTTTTCGGCTTGGGAGCTGCAGCAGTCGAACCTGCAGACAGTAGAACCGCCAAAATCGTTAGTTGAGCGGTTTTGAAGATTAAACTCTTCATTCTTAACCTTTCTATTTAGTGAAAATGCATGAGATTGCATTTGTTAGCAATGCTAAAGAAAGGGTTTGTAGCCGATTAGAAAAGTCCTGTTAAAGACCTGCCACGCTTTTTGCTTTAGATATCTTCAATACTTCATACCAGAACAATCCTGAAACACTAGCCGTAAGCATTAATAGCCAATCAGAGATACCGATTGCCCCCAAATCAAAGAGAGTGCGCAAAGGTGGAAGCAAAATCAAAGAGAACAAAACTCCGAGAGCCAGTATCAATATCCACGGCACGGCGCGATTGTTTCTGTTTTTAAAGGTCTGCAGAATCGTCAAGCTCCGAGAACGATTGGTCAGAATAAGGAATATATTGGAAATCATTAAAGCGCCAAAGATCATGGATCTAACCTCTTGCTCCGAGCGACCAGAGAGTGTTAGGTAAAGAAAAAGAGAGATAAGAGCGATAAAGGTAGTTATTCCTTGCGAGGCGGCCAGCCAGATTTCCTGCTTGGAAAAGAGTTTGCTATCAGGCTTCCGGGGCATTTCTCTCATAATGTTTGGATCTGGACTTTCCTCTTCAAAAACTACAGAGCAAGCCGGATCGATGATTACCTCATGAAAAGCCACTAATCCAGGCAACAAGATAAGTGGCCAGCTGGTAGAGAAAATCGGCAAGAGCGCCAGTCCAAAGATTGGAATATGAATGGCGATGACGTAGGTCATGGCTTTTTGCAGATTAGCGTAGGTCGCACGACCTCGTTTGATTCCTCGCACAATTGAGTTGTAATTGTCATCAGTGATGATTAACGCCGCCGCCTCACGAGCAACATCAGTTCCACGTCCTCCCATTGCAATTCCGATATCGGCCGCCCTTAGAGCAGGAGCATCATTTACGCCATCGCCCGTCATGCCGACTACATGACCAGATGTTTGCAGGGCTCTAACGATGCGTAGTTTGTGCTCAGGTT
>RFSC01000094.1 GCA_009924185.1 Actinomycetota bacterium | reverse complement strand
AAAGAGGCTGGAGCAAGTTTGGCTGATGCCATTGTTTTGGCCGGCAATCTCGGAGTTGAACTAGCTGCTAAAGCCGCGGGGATTGATGCCAAAGTTCCATTTGCTCCCGGTCGTGGCGATGCTACGCAAGAGCAGACCGATGTTGAATCCTTTGCACCACTAGAGCCGATTCATGATGGATTTAGAAACTGGTTAAAAAAGGATTACGTAGTAAGTCCAGAAGAGTTGTTGCTGGATAGAGCTCAACTTATGGGATTAAGCGCACCTGAAATGACAGTTTTGATTGGCGGCCTGCGAGTACTTGGCGCAAACCATGGTGGAGCTAAACATGGTGTCTTCACTGGCAATCCAGGCGCTTTGACCAATGAATTCTTTGTCAATCTAACTGATATGTCATTTGTTTGGGAGCCAGCTGGCAACAATCTCTACAACATAAGAAATCGCAACACCGGTGAAGTAAAGTTCACTGCAACACGGGTTGATTTAGTTTTTGGATCAAACTCGGTACTTCGTGCTTATGCAGAGGTTTACGCCCAAGATGACAACAAAGCAAAGTTTGTCTCAGACTTCATTGCCGCCTGGAATAAGGTTATGAACGCTGATCGCTTTGATTTAAATTAGAGCAACTTGGACAACTGAGTAGTTGCATTTCTTGCTTCGGCAGGGCATGCAGCCATTAGATGAATTCCGGAGTGGGTTGTGTAGGGATCGAACCTACGACCCGGTGATTAAGAGTCACCTGCTCTACCAACTGAGCTAACAACCCGTTGACCGTGCGTACGGACAAGCGGGGGAAACTATAACCACTTGGCCCCGAGATACCAATTCTGCGCCTGAGTGAGGCTCTCGCGTCCCATTCCTAGATTTACCGCTCAAATAGAGGTTTATTCTGATGATTTCGACCTTAAAGGCGATTTTTCCTATCGATTGTTTTTGAGGTTTTTGCAGG
This sequence comes from Actinomycetota bacterium, assembly GCA_009924185.1. Taxonomy (GTDB): domain Bacteria; phylum Actinomycetota; class Actinomycetes; order Nanopelagicales; family Nanopelagicaceae; genus MAG-120802. Next base: position 1,656 of record RFSC01000094.1, on the reverse strand, counting down.
AGAATTAAGGTGTGAAGTCGAAGCACAAAATTGCGGCGGTGAAAAAGCGGGCGCTACTTAAACCTTTACCTGTAGCTATTTTGGCGATTTCAGCGATTAGCTTTTCTGTCCTTCCCGCCGCTGCGAAAGCGGGGCAAGACGATAGAAATTCTGCCTGGGAATCGGCACTAATTCAGTTTTTTGGACAGTCACAGCCAAGCAGGACTGAGCAGAACAGGACTGAGCAGAACAGAACTGAACCGAGCAACCTTGAAATCGGGATAACTTCTCAACAAGCCTTAGAAATTCTTAACCAGATTCCAGTGAAGGGCAGGGCGCCAAAAACTGGATACTCCCGAGCAGCATTTGGGCCGCAATGGTCTGATGTTGATCGCAATGGATGTGATACTAGAAATGACATATTGAAGCGGGACTTAACAAATCTCGTATTTCGCGAGAAAACTAGAGAGTGTGTGATTGAGAGCGGCATTCTGTTGGACCCATTCTCAAATACGGAGATTAATTTTGTGCGCGGACAAAGAACTAGCATGTTGGTTCAGATTGATCATGTGGTTTCACTTTCAAATGCCTGGCAAACCGGCATCTTTCAATCTAGCGTCAAAGAACGAATCGCATTCGCAAATGATCCAATCAATCTGTTAGCGGTAAAGGGCTCTTTAAACTCGCAAAAAGGTGATGGAGATGCAGCTACCTGGCTGCCCCCACACAAACCCTTTCGTTGTAAGTACGTTACGTTGCAAATCAATGTAAAGGCTAAATATGGTTTGTGGGTGACCCGCGCGGAACAGGAAGCAATGGTTAGGATTTTGAGTAGCCAAGAGTGCCGGTGATTGTTCAATTTGGAACACAATTGAAATTGGGATGAGGTGAAATTGGGATGAGGTGAAATTGGGATGAGGTGAAATTGGGATGAGGCAAATTAGTGGGGTGAGCGACGGGGCTCGAACCCGCGACATCCCGGACCACAACCGGGTGCTCTACCAGCTGAGCTACGCCCACCACGCTTTACATGGTTTAGTTTCGTGAAGAAACGACCTGGTGATTCAACTTGCCAAAATTCTCGAGATTTTGAACTTGAGAACTATTCGGCAAGAACGGAATTCTAGCATCGCCGAAACCTTCAAGTAGCACGCAAAAACCAGCCTCTCAAGTACTCCAGCCACCTAAAGGTATTTCGCTCCAGACCGAGTCATATTTCATGAGCACTTCTATAAGGAACAAGGTTGGCGAGGATTTAGCAAGTTAGACGCTCAGTAACTCCCGTCTACACCTGCATAGGGTGTCTGTAGGTTGTGAACAAATCACTCTAGTTGGCTCTAAGTTTGTCAGCCGCCGTTGGTTTATGCATTGACGATGAAAAGCAAGGTTACTTCAGAAGAGAATGCAAAAAAGCGAGCTGAGATTATTCAAGAGCTCAAGTCTGAGCTAGAGCGTCTTTCAAGATTAGAAAGCAACGAGGGGTTTGAAGGCAGTATTCAAATTCATGCCAATAACAAGGATGAAGATGGAGCTGAGGAAAGGCATGGCGGGAACAGTAAAGGAAAAGTCAAAAGTGACTATCTAGCAAAAGCTGCAGACAAAGCTGCAGACAAAGCTGCAGACAAAGCTGCAGACAAAGCTGCAGACAAAGCTGCAGACAAAGCTGCAGACAAAGCT
>RFSC01000093.1 GCA_009924185.1 Actinomycetota bacterium | reverse complement strand
TAGCGCTCTTTCAACTCTGGGCAGCAATGTTCCAGACAAGAAAGCCTCTACCAATAGTGCAGTTGTTCTAGCGATTCTTGGAATTAACCAAAGTGCCAGCAAAACCAATACAAATCCGATTGCCAAACCTAAGTTTGAGTTCAAATCCCAAGAGATGGAACCTGAATCGATTATTAGACCATCTTGTGTTGACTCCCCAAATTGAAGTCGAATCTGTCCTTGGTCACCAATGAATCTGATGCTTCCGGTGAATTTGTCACCGCCATCAATTACCTCAAAACTCCTACTGAAATTGGAGAGCGCGAGAATTCCCAAAGCGCTCAATATTGTTGCTATTCCAGCTAAACCTGAGACAACAAGGACAAAGGAAATCAGCGCCCAGAAGAAACCTACAAAAATGTAGGTTAAAGCCAGCCAGCTACGCCGTGATGTAACCCTCTCCTTTGCTCCATCCCAGGAGAAAAATGGATTACCGAACCAGTTCTCTGCAATAGGAAAGTCAGTGCCGAGCATGAAGTTGGCCCGCCTGATTTCCCACTCTGCCACCTTCTGCATCGCACTTAAGAGGAAAAGGAAGATGAGTATCGTTAGAGGCAAAAATGACCCTTGAAAAAGACCAATCACCGCAAATACAAATAGGGCTAGCAAGATCGGTAATGAGGTCAAGACATATGCAATCTCTCTAGACCGCCTTAGCAAGTAAGCCTTAGCTTTATTCATGTGGTAATTCTTAACCAATTAGCTGTTGAAGCAAGAGGGTGCTAGCAGGTGTTTCTGCAATTAGGTGCTAGCCCCATTAGCCTTGGCTTATGTCACAGAAGACTGCGAAAAGGCGGATCTGCTGGAGATGCCGCAATTGCTGTCAGCGCAGTGCTCTGTGTTGTCGAGCCGGGAGCATCGCATCTAGGTGGTGATGCCTTTGTAATCACTCACAAATCCTCAGATAAATCTAATTTGGCATTCAATGGCAGCGGCGAAGCGCCACATGCTGCTAACGCAAATGAATTCTCAGTTGAGATTGATAAGTATGGTTTTCGTTCTGCCACAGTTCCAGGCCTGGTATCAACCTGGTTTGCAATACACGAAGAGTTTGGCCTCTTACCAATTTCAGAGTTACTTGCGCCAGCGATTGATTACGCTGAAAATGGATTCCCCGCCAACTCCGGCTTTGTGCGCAGAATTTCTCATCATCTGAAGCAAAACCCAGATACAAAGTTATTTGAGCAACTTGGAATTCCTACTGATTTAAAGATTGGTGATTTAGTAATTCAACAGGATTTAGCAAACTCACTAAAGCTAATCGCAGATGAAGGTCGCTCGGCTTTTTATGAAGGTGAGATTGCTGTCAGACTGGTTGCGGCATCTGACGGCTGGTTTAGCCACCAAGACTTAGAAAAACATCGCACCCGAGTTGTACCTCCTCTATCGATTAACTATCGCAACCATTTGGTACATGGTCAGCCGCCACCGAGCCAGGGCATGATTCTGCTCGAAGAGTTAAAGCTCGCAGAGGGTTTTGATATGGCTAATCTCTCTGAGGCCGATCGAATTCACATGATGGTTGAGGCCAAGAAGATTTCCTTCGCTGATCGATATGACGTTTTGGGCGATCCCGAACATGTTGATGTAAATGTCGCCCAAATACTTTCTGACCAACACATCGCAAAACGTCGTTTCGAGATTGATATGGGTAGTGCAAATCTTGAACCTGCAAAGGAGAATCAAGAAGGCAGCGATACGACCTATTTCTTAGTCGCAGATAGAGATGGCAACGCTCTCTCTTGGATTCAAAGTGTCTTTCATGGCTTTGGTGCATCATGGGCGATTCCCAATACTGGAATCATCATGAACAATCGTTTAACTGGTTTCTCATTGGATCCCAACTCTCCTAACTTCATTCAGCCTGGAAAACGTCCTGCCCACACTTTGAATGCTTGGACCGTAACCAGACCAGATGGATCTTTGGCACATGTCGGAGGAACACCTGGAGCTAATGTGCAGGTGCAATGCAACTTCCAACTGATAGTGAATGCCATTGATCTAAAGATGTCACCACAGGAAAATGCCGAAGCTCCGAGATGGCAACATCTAAACAAACCTGGGGAAACTTCCAACATTGAGAGATATGACGGTGTCTTGCAGATTGAAGGTCGCTACCCCAAGGAGCTCCAACAAGAGCTAACAAAACGTGGCCACGATGTGCAGTTCCTGAGTGATTATGGTCATGGCTCTGCGGTGCAATTACTTGAAGTATTAGAAAACGGCACCTACATAGCTGGTTCCGACCCGCGCAGTGAAGGTCATGCCGCTGGACTTTGATTACAAGTTAAACTAGGAACATGAAGCTTTACGATGAATTAGGTGGCCCTTTTGACATGATCATGGGGCTGCCAGTACATCCTCTAGTAGTTCACTCCGCGGTCGTGTTAGTGCCGCTCGTGGCATTTTCAGCTTTGGCAATGTCCTACTGGCCCAGCTTCTCTAGAAGATATGGCAAGCCAGTTTTGATTCTTGCTGTAATCGCACAGCTCTCGCTATTTGTTGCGAAATCCAGTGGTGAAGCTTTTAAAGAACGCTTGGGTAAAGAGGTGGAGCGTCACGCAGAATTTGGTGAGATTGCACCACTTACATTTATCC
>RFSC01000092.1 GCA_009924185.1 Actinomycetota bacterium | reverse complement strand
CCAACCATGGTTTGGTTGGTGCCACACCAGAGTTGCTTGTGCGCCTAAGCAAATCACTAGTTACCTCCCGAATCTTGGCCGGCACAATTCGAAAAACTGGTGATGATGAAAGAGATCTTGCCCTTGCTGGTTCACTTGCTCGATCTTCCAAAGATTTAGAAGAGCATGAGTACGCGGTGCGCTCTGTTGCAGAAGCGCTCTCACCATTTTGCACCTCAACAAATGTTCCAGAGACACCATTTGTTTTGCACCTCTCTAACGTTATGCATTTAGCTACCGATGTCACCGGTGTTTTATCTGATGCAGCAAACCCAGTAGATATATTCGCTTTGGTTTCTAGATTGCATCCCTCTGCTGCTGTTTGTGGCACACCTACCGAATACGCCAAGCGCACTATCGATGAAATAGAAGGTATTTCCCGGGGTCGTTACGCAGGTCCCATTGGTTGGATCGATGCAAAAGGTGATGGTGAGTTAGGTATCGCGTTGCGTTGTGGCCAGATCTCAAATGATGGCCACTCCATAAGAATCTATGCCGGCTGCGGCATTGTGGCTGGCTCTGATCCAGAACGTGAGTACGCCGAAAGTCAGGCCAAACTACTTCCCATGCGCAGCGCGTTAGAGAAGCACTAACTCCTTATACTTCTTAATCACTTCAAAGATCACATCTGCGTTTTTCTCGCGATCTGGCATTTTGGCCACAATCACATGTAACTGAGGATGAATTCTCTGTAATGCAATGTGTAGCTCTTTAGCATCACGGACTACCTCTGCAGAGAGCCCATACCCTTGAACAATCTTGGCGATATCTCGGCCATGAGGGGTACCAAAAATCGCTTCAAAGCCATCAACTCCACGTTGTGGCAAGGTAGAAAAGATGCCGCCGCCATCATTATCAACCACGATGATCGTGAGTGTGTCAGTAGTCGGATTGGTTAATGCTGAGATGTCATGCAGAAAAGCGAGATCACCAATCACCGCATAGGTTTCATCATGCTTTGTTGCAATACCCATTGCGGTTGAGATGTTGCCATCGATACCGGCTAGACCGCGGTTGGCATAGGTGTCGATTCCCGATCTCGGAACTGCAAAACTTTCGATATCTCTAATGGGACGCGATGATGAGATGAAGAGAGCGGAATCATTTTCTAACTCCTCTGCAACTACAGCAGCGACCTCTGCCTCTGACCAATCCGGCAACACCGCAAGAGCGGCTGCTGCAATCTCTTCATATTTATGCCAGGCATCATGCCAAAGCGCATCAGTATCCACCGCTTGTTTTACCTTTGGAATTACATGATGGGTTTCATCCGCGGTGCGTGCGGTATCAATCTTTTCTAACCGTGGATCAATCACCATTACCTTGTTGGAGCCTTGAATATAAGCATTAATACTGCGGGACAAGGTAGTACGGCCAATTACAACTACTAGATCCGCCGCTAACTCTCGACGCACTCTTTCATCAGACAAAATAATCGGGGCATGGGCAATCGCATGTTCAAAGACCAGTGGATCCTCACTAACAATTGGTGCACCCAGTTCATCAGCTAGATCTTCAATCTCATCAGCGCTAAAGCCGGCGCGATCATGTCCTACGATTACTAAGTTCTTTGTAGTTGGTACCGATACCTCTCCGGAAACTATCTCACCATGCACCAAAGGTGTTGGGTTGATTCCAGATAACCAATCACTGGAATCCTCTGGCAGCAGTGGCTCATCAAACTGCAGATTTAAATGAACTGGACCAGAGCCGCTGAGGATCCGGGTCAAATCGATAGGCGCTGGGGTATCTAAATCATGTCTAACAAAATCACCGAAGATGCCATGTTGATTAGTTGTTTGATTGGATCCGGTTTTACGTAAACGGGCTGGACGATCTGCGGTTAACAACAGAAGGTTCACATCGCTGTGATGCGCCTCTAGAACAGCTGGAAAGTAATTAGCCACCGCAGTTCCGCTGGTGCACACGACCGGTACATATTTACCTGAAGCCTTTGCAATTCCTAAGGCAAAGAACGCCGCGCCTCGTTCATCGATGCGAACATGCAGATTAATCAAACCTTTTTGTTGGGCTTGATAAAAAGCAATAGATAAAGGTGCGTTACGCGAACCAGGAGAAAGCACAACATCTTCGATGCCTAATTCAATTAACTGGCGCACAGTGTGACGGGCTAACGCGGTTGAGATACTCATTGCGCCTCCCTTAATCGCCAGATCTCTTTGATCCGATTGCGCCACCACTCTAATCGCTCTGGTGAGACCTTAAATCTCTCTAACCTCTCAGCCTCTATTCCAAAAGCGCTAACCCGCATCGCACCATCCGTGATAGGCAGCGCCCCCAGATCCTCAACAAATAAGGAGTTGGTAGCCAAACCGCAGGCGTAATCCAACTGTGGCAACCGGGCCGCTAGCTGTAGCCCATATGACAAACCAATCACTGATTCCAAAGCACTTGAAACCACAGTAGGCAATCTGTGATGCGCCGCCAACTGCAGAGCTCTTTGCAATCCACCCAGCGGTGAAACCTTTAACATCAAAACATCAATCGCATCAGTTAAATCAATCGCAAAAGGATCCTTTGCTTTGCGAAGCACCTCATCACCGGCGATCTTTACATCAACAATTAAACGTTGCTTTAACTC
>RFSC01000091.1 GCA_009924185.1 Actinomycetota bacterium | reverse complement strand
AGTACCCGGCCATCTGATAGCGCGTACTCAATTCCTACAACGTTTATCTGTCCCATTTAATCTTCATCTCGGCGCCGGATTGTGATTGCGGCTCGAGCTTCCAATTCAGAGTCTGATGGATACTCAACACTAATCAAAGTTAAACCACGTCCCGGAAATACATAACTTTCACTAATGCGGCTCTTGTTGGCCAATATCGCGCTAATCCACTCTGGTTCAAAGCGCCCTTCACCTACACAAACCACGGCTCCCACAATGTTGCGCACCATTGAATAACAAAAAGCATCGGCGGTGACTGTTGCAACTAAATTGGCATCGCCGGTGCGCTCCCAATGGAACTTTTCTAATCTGCGAATAGAGGTACCAGCTCCACCCGGTTTACAAAAGGTTGCGAAATCATGCTCGCCTAGCAATCTACTGCTGGCCTCATTCAACCTTGATAAATCTAAGTGGCGATACCAGGTAGCGATATCAAATCGCTTCAGTGGCTCAACCTGTCGCTGTCCATCGGCAATCTTGTAGATGTAGGTGCGTCGCAATGCAGAAAAGCGGGCATGAAAAAACGGTGGTGCCAAAGTGATGTTCTTGACTCGAATCTCTTCAGTAATCATTCGGTTTAGGCGATAAACCAGATCCTGAACGCTCCAAGCCTTGCCATATTTATCCTGCTCTGGAAGATCAAAATGTGCGACCTGCGCGGTGGCATGAACACCAGCATCAGTACGGCCGGCAACAACCAACTCAACTTCATATCGCGCTGCCTCTAACTCACCTTGCACCGTACGCTGATCAGGTTGCTTTGCCCAACCACTTAAGTTGGTGCCGTCATAAGAAAAATCAATACGAAAACGAAGAAACCCACTCTCGGGGTTGAGAGTGGGTTCCATTCTTAGTACTTATTTTTGTTTAAGAGAGATTACTCAGCCTTTTCAGCTGCAGCCTTTTTCTTTGGCGCTGCTTTCTTTGCTGCTTTCTCTGCTTCGTTAACAACCGCTTTCTTCGCAGGTGTTCCCTCGGTCAAAACCTCGATGATTGCCATAGGAGCGTTATCGCCCTTACGTGGACCGATCTTGGTGATGCGGGTATATCCACCATTGCGTGCTTCGAAACGTGGTGCGATCTCAGTAAAGAGTGTGTGCACAACGCTCTTGTTAGCGATTGATGCCATTACCTGGCGGCGCGCTGCAAGATCACCTTTCTTGGCGGTGGTGATTAACTTTTCAGCGAGTGGACGAAGACGACGTGCTTTGGCTTCGGTGGTACGAACCTTGCCGTTTTCGAATAGCTGCTCTGCGAGGGTACGCAGCAACAACTTCTCATGTGCTGGGCCGGCTCCAAGACGCGGACCTTTGGATGGACGTGGCATGGTTTTTCTCCTTAAGCCTGGTCGTCGGAGTAATCGACGCCGTAGTTCTGGTGCTTGGTTGGATCAAAGCCAACTGGTGAATCCTTAAGTTGAAGACCCATTGAAACGAGCTTCGCCTTAACCTCATCAATTGATTTGGAGCCAAAGTTACGGATATCTAGAAGATCTGCCTCGCTGCGAGATAGAAGCTCTCCAACGGTGTGGATGCCTTCACGCTTCAAGCAGTTATAGGAACGAACTGTTAGATCTAGATCTTCAATTGGAAGCGCTAGATCTGCAGCAAGTGCCGCATCTTGAACAGATGGGCCAAGGTCAATACCTTCAGCTGCATAGTTAAGTTCGTGGGCTAGACCGAACAACTCAACAAGAGTCTTTCCAGCAGATGCCATTGCATCACGTGGAGAGATTGACTTCTTGGTTTCGACATCAAGAATCAAACGATCAAAGTCGGTGCGCTGTTCAACACGGGTTGCCTCAACCTTGTAGGTAACACGTAGAACTGGTGAGTAGATGGAGTCAACTGGAATACGTCCAATCTCTGCTCCAACCTGCTTGTTTTGTACCGCAGTTACATAACCGCGACCGCGCTCGATTGTTAATTCGATTTCAAGATTTGCTTTGCTGTTAAGGGTTGCGATGTGTAGATCAGGGTTGTGGACCTGAACACCTGCAGGAACAGCAACATCTGCACCGGTTACTGTGCCAGATCCGTTTTTGCGGATGTAGGCAACTGTTGGTTCATCGTTGTCTGATGAAAGAACTAGGTTCTTGATGTTTAGGACGATATCGGTGAGATCTTCCTTTACACCTTCCAGGGTTGTGAACTCATGTAGCGCACCTGCAACCCGGATGCTGGTAACAGCTGCACCTGGGATTGATGAAAGCAGGGTACGGCGTAGTGAGTTTCCAAGTGTGTAACCAAAGCCTGGCTCCAACGGTTCGATGATGAACCGGGAACGGCTATCGCTTACTACTTCTTCGGTCAGTACGGGGCGTTGTGCGATTAGCACTTCTTTCCTCCATTGTCTTGAGCGATCCGCTATTTGATCCCTCGGTTAGTACTTTGTTATGAAGTTTTAGTTCTTGCCAAACAACTAATGCTGATTAACAGCGCTAATTACTTGGAGTAAAGCTCAACGATGAGTTGTTCTTGGACCTGTGTGTCGATGATGGCACGGGTAGGTACGCCGTGAACGATGATGCGCATCTGTGATGCAACAACCTCGAGCCAGGCTGGAACCGCTTTTTCACCAAACTCAGCGCTTGCAACGATGAATGGTGTTAGGTCCTGTGACTTACCGCGAACATCG
>RFSC01000010.1 GCA_009924185.1 Actinomycetota bacterium | reverse complement strand
AGGTGATTTATTGTTTTTGACGCCATCATCAATGAGGGATTTTTCAAACTCGCTCATGATGGGCAGAAATTCGCCAGAGCCGACTAGAGCAAGGGATCCGGGCATGGTTGAAGTGTAGGTGGGTTTACTTGCTCTGGTTCAAGAGCTTTTCCATTTGGGCGACTTTGGCTTTTAGTTTTTTGAGTTCCGCGTGTGAAATCTCATCATCCTCGGTCATTACTTCCACATCATCAACAATCTTGCTGAGTTTATTCATGCGTTCATTGTGTTTGCGGTTCTCTTCTCTCGCTTCTTCCATCGCGTTCAGCATTACACCAATTAACACGTTGAGGACTGTGAAAACAACAACGAAGACATAGGAGAGGAAGTATGGAATTGCCCAAGGGGTAACGTCGATGCCAGCTTCCAGATAATTTGGGAAGTTCTCCAGCGTCAGCAGGATAAAGAGGCTGATCATTGCGCTAGTGATACTGCCCCAGTTGTCGGGATCGCTTTCGCCAAAGATGTAATGGCCCAACATTCCGTACATAAACAGCGCTACAAATATCAATGCGCCGAGGCTCATTAGTGGTGGGAGTGAACGGGTTATGGATGTAGTTAACACGCGAACTTCGGGCAGGAATCGGAACAAACGAATCAGGCGAAGCAGACGTAGAAGTCGTAGCAATGCGGTCTGTCCAGCAAAGATTGGGGTCGCAACTACAACGGCAAAATCAAAAATGTTCCAACCGGTTTTGAAAAACTCCCATGGTTTCTTGCCATAAGAAAGTATGCGCAGAACTAACTCGACGCAGTAAACAACAAAGCAGATGAGATCAATTTGCTCGCAAAGCTCAACAATTCGAGAGTCGAGATCAGGCATCGTTAGCGTCGCTAAGGAAATTGCATTGATCAAGATGACAACAGAGATGACCATCTCAAAGGGTTGGGAGTAAACCAACTTTGTTAGGGATTTGATTCTCCATGGGGCCAGCTCCACTTTGGCGCTCTGCTTCATTGGGGCAGGTTATGAGATGTGATGAGAGTTTTCGAGTTGAAGTAAGTAGACTGCGAGATGAGAAGTTCCTGTGGAGAAAAGAGTTGAAATTGGCACATTTATTTGATCCGCTGACATTGCGTGGGGTTACATTTCAAAACCGGGTTTGGGTCTCCCCTATGTGCCAATACAGTGCAGAGGATGGATTGATTGGTGCTTGGCATCGCGGACACTTGATGTCATTTGCTACAGGTTCGCCAGGTTTGATTATGGCTGAAGCCTCAGGTGTTGTGCCCGAAGGAAGAATCTCTTTGGGTTGTCCTTCGATGGAGACCGATGCGAAGGTAAATGCTTTTCGCGAGATAAATGATTTTGCACATTCGCAGAATGTGAAGATGGGAATTCAATTGGCTCATGCAGGCCGCAAGGCTTCATGTATGCGTCCTTGGGATGATCATCGAATCGCATCTGCTGAAGAGGGGGGTTGGGAGACGGTTTCAGCTTCAGCTGAGGCGTATCACGGCATGCCAGCTCCACGTGCTTTAACAGTGGCGGAGATAAAGGAATTGGTGGCGCAGTTTGTTGCGGCGGCAAAGAGATCGGTTGTTGCGGGTTTTGATGTAGTTGAGATTCATGCAGCGCATGGATATTTGTTCCACCAGTTTTATTCACCATTGAGCAATAAACGCACTGATGAATATGGTGGCTCTTTTGAAAATCGAGTGCGGTTTTTATTAGAGACTGTAGAAGCCGTGCGCGCGACGATTCCTGATTCCATGCCATTGTTTGTACGAATTAGCGCAAGTGACTGGGTTCCAGAGGGTTGGAGTATTGAGGAATCAATTGAATTGTCGAAGCTGATGAAGAACTTAGGTGTTGATCTAGTTGATGTTTCCAGTGGTGGCAATCTGCATAATGCACCGATTAAGGCGGTGCCAGGATTTCAGGTGCCGTTTGCAGAGGCGATTCGTGCTGGTGCCGGAGTTCCAACATCGGCGGTTGGCTTGATTACAGATGCGAAGCAGGCTGAGGACATCATTACCTCGGGTAAAGCTGATGCGGTTTTCTTGGCGCGCGCCATGATTAGAAACCCACGTTGGGCGATGGCTGCTGCGGAAGAGTTGGGCGTAAAGATTGATTGGGCGCCACAGTTTGATCGTGGTCGCACACTAAATTAATTAACCCCGTTTGCAGCGTTCTGAGCAGTATTTGACCTGGGCCCAATCACGGGCCCATTTCTTGCGCCACTCAAACTCAAGTCCGCAGCGTTGACAGACTTTGGGCGGAAAGCCGTTTTTTGTTTTGGCTTTCATTTGATTAATTACGGAACGATGGTGAATCTGCTGGTCGCAACATTTGATGGCAACCAAATGTTGTTTCCGCCAACCGATCCTTCAAGTAAGCACTCACCCGGTGCCAAGAAGCGAACCCAGCGTCCATCGATTGAGCAAACGGTTGGGCTCTTGGAGATGATGGTTGGTTCGATTGTGAAGCCAAGTGTTGGATGCTTTGATGAGGCAGAGAAGTAAGCAAACCAGTTATTTCCGCCGGTTTTTGACCACTCTTTCAATGAGTAAGTCCTTGACCAACCCATGAAGCCAGCGTTTTGGGTAAATCTAGTTGCAAGTGGAGTTTTGCTTAACTCTGTAGCTGTTGGATCAATCTTTGGATAAAGCGCTGGATCAACAAATGGTGTTGTACAAGCGTAAGCGTTGCGAGTGATTGTTAATCCGGTTGAGCTGGCATTTCCAGCATCAACAGTTCGATTCCAGCAGGTTGTTGTTGCGCTGCCACCGCTAAGAACTCGTGGTGGGCGAATAGTGCTTACCCCAGATGGTCCGGTGGTTGAGATATAAGTCCAACGATCTGCAGAGTTACAACCATGTGCGTTACAGGATGCAACATTGATTACATAAAGTGTGCTTGGTTTCAATCCAGTAACTGAAATGTTTGGTTTAAGGGCGACGCTGTTATGTGCAACAGCTCCTGGGTCACCATTTGGTCTTGATTCCCAAACATTTACGCGATAACCATAAAGTGGCGCGCCACCATCATTTACATCTGGAACCCAAGCAATATCAATTGCGGTATCACTTACAACACGGGCCAACGGAACCTGTGGTGCCCAAGGAATTGATGCATGACGAATTGGATTAGAAGCGGCGGATGCAGGGCCATTTCCGACCGAGCTATTCACTACTACCGTAAAGGTGTAGGAGTCTTTGAAACCCAATTGACGATTAGTAAAAGTACAACGGTTTGAAACTGTGCCTCTAACTACGCACTGGAAATTTCCCGGAGTTGATGTAACGGTATAACCGGTAATTCCTGAGGTGTTTGCCGGCACCGTCCAGCCCACCATGTAACCCAAATCAACGCGATAGAAAGCGCTGACACCACTAACGGTGCGGGTTTCATTAGCGTTTGCTGGGGAGATTCCCAGAACTGAAGTGGCCAGGATTAGTGCGGAGATTAAACGTAGTTTCATTGTGACTCCTATTTGGGGTAGGAGAAAATTGTAAGTTTTGAAGTTTTCTTTTCAGGTTAGGCGCAATCAAAGAAGGTCAGAAAACATCTGAAAATCTGACATAGAATGCGGATATGAGCGAAGAAACCCCAGAGATCATCGATATCGAACCGCAACAACTAGCTTCGGTTCAAGCCCGACTTGGTTCATTTTTACTGGATATGGGTCTGTTAATTATTACCTTGTTTATTGGATGGGCGATCTGGAATCTATTCACTTGGAAAACCGGACAGACACCTGCGAAGCGAATCCTGCGTCAGGTTGTTGTTGATGCAAAAACCGGCGAGGTTTTCTCTTGGTCACGGATGGCGCTACGTGAGTTTGCGGTTAAAGGTGCAGCCGGAAACATCGCATCTGGTGCAACCAGCGGAGTTACCTTTGTTATTGATTCACTCTTTGTATTCCGCGAAGATCGCAGAACTCTCCACGATTTGATCGTGGGTTCAAAGGTAGTTCAGCTTTAGTTAAGCGGTAGGCGCTTCAGCGAGATCTTCTGGAGTGTCCGGAAGAGCTTCGCGTGGTGTGCCTTTGAATGTGAAGGTTTCTTTTCCTTCTTCACCTTCAACATCAATCAAGATGATGTGTCCGCTCTTAACCTCACCGAAGAGAATCTTCTCTGAAAGAACATCCTCGATTTCGCGCTGAATTGTGCGACGTAGTGGACGTGCACCAAGAACTGGATCGTAACCACGGTGGGCAAGGACTCCCTTTGCCTTTGAGGTTAGTTCGATTCCCATGTCCTTTGCCTTCAAGCGGGACTCCAGGTTTGCAATCATCAGATCAACAATCTGAATAATTTCATTTTCAGATAGCTGGTGGAAGACCACAACATCATCGATACGGTTTAGGAACTCTGGGCGGAAGTGCTGCTTGAGCTCATCCTGCACCTTGTTCTTCATGCGCTCGTAATTGCCAAGTGCATCGTTGACATTGGTGAAACCAAGTGAAAGTGACTTGGAGATATCACGGGTACCAAGGTTGGTGGTCATGATGATTACAGTGTTCTTAAAATCAACCTGACGTCCTTGTGAATCGGTTAGGCGACCCTCTTCAAGTACTTGTAGAAGTGAGTTGAAGATATCTGGGTGTGCTTTTTCGATCTCATCGAAAAGAACAACAGAGAATGGTCTGCGACGTACCTTTTCAGTGAGCTGTCCGCCCTCGTCATAACCAACATAACCGGGAGGTGCACCAAAGAGACGTGAAGCGGTGTGCTTCTCGGAGTACTCTGTGACAACGCCTTGATCGCTTGCTCTTGTCCAATGATGCGCTTGTGGAGTTCATCTTCCATGCGAAGTAGTCGTGAGGTTTCAGCCTCAGTTAACTTGAATACTGGAATGCCGGTTGCAGTTGAAAGAACCTCTGCAATTAACTCTTCATCAACCTCGGCAACAACATCAAGATCTCCTGCTTTCCAGGATTTCTCGCGCTCTACCTTTTCAGCCATGAGCTGCTTTTCTTTGTCGCGGAGTGATGCGGCTTTTTCAAAATCCTGACCATCAATAGCTGATTCTTTTTCCTTGCGGACATCAGCGATCTTGTCATCGTAAGCACGTAGCTCTGGTGGAGCGGTCATGCGACGGATGCGCAGACGGGATCCAGCTTCATCAAGAAGATCGATCGCTTTGTCTGGCAAGAAACGATCTGAAATGTAGCGATCTGCCAATGTTGCAGCGGCAACAATCGCATCATCGTTGATAGAAACTTTGTGGTGTGATTCGTAGCGATCGCGTAGACCTTTAAGAATCTCAATAGTGTGAGTAACTGATGGCTCGGCAACCTGAATTGGTTGGAAACGACGCTCTAGAGCAGCATCTTTTTCTAGATGCTTACGGTACTCATCAAGTGTGGTTGCGCCGATTGTCTGGAGCTCGCCACGTGCCAACATCGGCTTGAGGATGCTTGCCGCATCAATCGCGCCTTCTGCTGCACCGGCACCGACGAGGGTATGGATTTCGTCGATGAAAAGAATAATGTCGCCGCGGGTACGGATCTCTTTAAGAACCTTTTTCAAACGCTCTTCGAAATCACCGCGGTAACGTGAACCCGCTACAAGTGCGCCAAGATCTAGTGAGTAAAGCTGCTTATCCTTTAGAGTCTCTGGAATATCGCCCTTGATAATGGCCTGCGCCAAACCTTCTACTACTGCGGTCTTACCAACACCTGGTTCACCAATTAGAACTGGGTTGTTCTTGGTGCGACGAGAAAGAATCTGCATGACGCGCTCGATCTCTTTTTCGCGGCCAATAACTGGATCAAGCTTTCCTTCGCGGGCGGCTTGAGTCAGGTTACGACCAAATTGATCAAGAACAAGTGAGGTAGATGGTGTTCCTTCGGCAGGACCAGTAGCTGGCTCTTTGCCTTGGTAACCGGAAAGCAATTGAATAACTTGTTGGCGAACTCGATTTAAATCTGCGCCAAGCTTTACTAATACCTGTGCTGCGACGCCTTCACCTTCGCGAATCAAACCAAGCAAAATGTGTTCGGTGCCGATGTAGTTGTGGCCAAGTTGTAGCGCTTCACGAAGTGAAAGTTCGAGAACTTTTTTCGCACGAGGTGTAAATGGAATATGTCCGGAAGGTGCTTGCTGACCTTGACCAATAATCTCTTCAACTTGTGAGCGAACCGCTTCGAGTGAGATACCGAGGGACTCCATCGCTTTTGCTGCGACGCCTTCACCTTCATGAATCAAACCAAGAAGAATGTGTTCGGTGCCGATGTAGTTGTGATTGAGCATGCGAGCCTCTTCCTGCGCGAGGACAACAACGCGACGGGCTCGGTCGGTAAAGCGCTCAAACATCGATCTGACTCCTTTAAAGAGGTTGACCCAACAACTTGGGGCTAGCGTATAAGAGGCCGCCATTCGGTGCGACCCTTATTTTTCAAGCTGGAGAAAGCCTCAAGATATGGGAATAACTGGCGGGTATAACCGCAAGATTTGGGATTTTATGCCCGATCGGCTTAGAGAATCTTGAGCATTCTGGTGTTACCCAGGGTGTTGGGCTTCACACTCTCGAGGTCCAAAAACTCGGCGATACCTTCATCATAAGAGCGCAATAGTTGTTGGTAAACATCAGGCTCAACTGGTGCGCCTTGAATTTCGCTAAATCCATGTTTGCCAAAAAACTCTGTTTCAAATGTTAAACAAAACAATCTCTTTAATCCTAAAGATTTCGCACGTTCAATAATGGCAGAGAGAATTTGGTGGCCGATTTTTTGCCCACGAAAGGCTTCATTTACCGCAACGGTACGTACCTCGCCTAAATCCTCCCAGAGAACATGGAGTGCGCCGCAGCCGATAATTTCATTATCTTTTTCAGCGACAAAAAACTCTTGCACTGATTCATACAACATAACGGTCTCTTTAGAGAGCAAACGACGTTGCAATGAATAAGTATCGATAATTTTGCGGATTGCCTTGATATCGCTGGTGCGTGCGGGGCGAATTACAATGGACATCTTTACTGCTCTTCTGGCTTAACCAATGGGAAGAGAATTGTTTCGCGAATTCCTAGACCGGTAAGCGCCATCAATAAACGATCAATACCCATGCCGACACCACCCATTGGTGGCATGCCATGCTCCATAGCGCGCAAGAAATCCTCATCAACCTGCATCGCCTCAAGATCACCTTTAGCGCCCAGCTTTGCTTGCTCTACTAAACGATCTCTTTGAATCACTGGATCAATTAGCTCGGAGTAGCCGGTAGCCAACTCAAAACCATCAACATATAGATCCCATTTTTCAACAATGCCTGCGATTTCACGGTGTTCGCGAACTAGTGGTGAGGTGTCTACTGGATAGCCCATTACAAAGGTTGGGGTTTGTAATTTATCTTTGTAGACATGCTCGAAAATCTCTTCGGCTAACTTGCCATGAATCCACTTTGGATCGATCTTGAGCCCGATTTTGTGGGCGATTTTCTTTAGATCTTCAAAGGAGGTTTGTGGATTAACAACCTCGCCAACGCTTTCAGAGATGGCATCATAGAAATTGATCTCTTTCCACTGACCACCAAGATCGCTGACTCGACCATCATGATGTGTCACTTTGTGCGAGCCCGCTACCGCCAAGGCAGCGTTCTGGATTAACTCTTGGGTTAGCGCCTTCATATCCCGCCAATCGGCGTATGCCCAATACATCTCTAACATCGCAAACTCTGGTGAGTGGCTGGAATCAGCGCCCTCATTGCGGAAATTGCGGTTGATTTCAAATACTTTTTCTAGCCCGCCAACTACACAGCGCTTTAGGAAAAGCTCGGGGGCGATTCTTAAAAACAGATCGATGTCATAAGCATTGCTGAAGGTTTTAAATGGCCTAGCCGCAGCGCCACCATGCATTACTTGCAACATTGGGGTTTCAACTTCGATGAACTCATAACTATCAAAGGTGTTGCGTAAAGACTTCAAAACCTTTGGTCTAATCCGTGCGGTATCACGGGCCTCAGGACGAACAATTAAATCTACATAACGCATCCGCACGCGAGTTTCCTCGTTGAGAGGGTTGTGCTCATTTGGAAGTGGGCGCAATGCTTTAGAGGCGATTTTAAAACTGTTAGCCAAGATTGAAAGCTCGCCACGCTTTGAGGTGATTACCTCACCGGTAACCGAGACGATGTCACCTAAATCAATATCGGATTTCCAGTTTTCTAACAAAGCTTCGCCGACTTTGTCTAAAGAGAACATGGCTTGCAGCTCAGTGCCATCTCCTTCGCGCAAGGTTGCAAAACAAAGTTTTCCAGTATCGCGTTTGAAGATGATGCGGCCGGTAACACTTTCAATAACACCGGATGACTTATCGGTCTCTAAATCTTTGAAGCGCTTCCGAATCTCTTTTAAGGAGGCGGTACGAGGTACCCGGACTGGATATGGCGCGACACCGCGATCTAACAGCGCATTGCGCTTTTCGCGTCTAATCCGTAATTGTTCCGGGAGGTCGTTTTCCACCATAGTGGCGGCAGTCTATCCATTCCGTTCATGCACTAGACGCAGGCCGATGAGTGTGAGATCTGGTTCGTGATAATCAATAGTCTCTGAAATTCCTAGTACCAGTGGTGCTAATCCACCAGTTGCGATTACAGATATTTTGTCATTATCGGGATAGAGCGCATCTAGCTCATCGCTGATGCGATGCACCAGGCCATCAACCTGACCGGCAAAGCCGAAAATAGTGCCGGATTGCAGAGCTTCTACCGTGTTTTTTCCAATTACCGATTTTGGTTTAACTAACTCAACTTTGCGTAGCTGTGCTGCACGAGAGGCCAAAGCCTCAACCGAAATTTCGATTCCTGGTGCAAGTGCACCACCTAGAAACTCTCCTTTTGGAGAAACTACATCGAGATTTGTAGAAGTACCAAAATCAACAACGATACAAGCGCCTTCTCCATTTAGATGA
Organism: Actinomycetota bacterium; assembly: GCA_009924185.1. Classification (GTDB taxonomy): domain Bacteria; phylum Actinomycetota; class Actinomycetes; order Nanopelagicales; family Nanopelagicaceae; genus MAG-120802. The sequence continues at coordinate 6,555 of RFSC01000010.1, read as the reverse complement.
TGCGCCGCCAGAGTATTTACGATGCGATCAGCGCCAATCTCTTTCGGATTATCTACTAGTAATGGCACACCGGTTTTAACGCCAGGTTCAATAATTGTGGTGCGGATATCTTTGAAGTATCTGCCAATCATGGTGCGGGCTTCACGAAGCACCGATGGCACAGTAGAGCAAAGCGCTAATCCAGTGATGGTGTAACCGGTAATAAGTGAGCGGTACTGCAACAACAGTTCATCTGCTGTGTCTCTAGCATCGGTTTTGACTCGCCAGGAATCAACCATCTCCTCGCCATCAAAGATGCCAAGTACGGTGTTGGTGTTTCCGATATCAATAGTGAGCAGCATTAGAAGTCCAATCCGATATCTAAAACGGGCGCTGAGTGGGTCAGCGCACCGACAGCTAAGTAATCCACACCGGATGCAGCGTATGCGGCAGCGTTTTCAATCTTTAAGCCACCAGATGATTCCAGCTTGGTATTGAAACCTTTGCTGATTTCAACCGCTGCTTTGGTTTGCTCGATACTCATGTTGTCCAACAGCACGATATCTACCCCGGTTTGTAGCGCTTCCTTTAATTGTTCGAGATTGTCTACCTCGACCTCAATCTCGACTCCGGGAAACTCTTTTTTTACATTACTTATCGCAGCGGTGACCGATCCGGCGGCTGCAATGTGATTGTCCTTAATCAACGCGCCATCACTCAAGGTCATGCGGTGATTTGTGCCGCCGCCCATACGAACCGCGTACTTCTCTAGCTCCCGCAGCCCAGGTGTGGTTTTGCGGGTATCTCGTACTTGAGTTTTGGTGCCCTCCACCGCTTTGACCCATTGCGCAGTCAAAGTGGCGATTCCAGAGAGGTGAGAGAGAAAGTTCAATGCGGTGCGCTCCGCCAAAAGAATCGCTCTGGTGTTGCCCTCAACCTTAATCAACTCAGTACCTGCATTTATTGCCTGGCCATCTTTTACCAATAGTTGGTAATTTTCCAGACCACACTGTTCTAAAACGACGGCAGCGATCAAAGTTCCGGCTACTACACCACTTTTGCGCGCTGTGAAAGTAGCTTTACTGATTTGCTCCGCGGTAATTGTTGCCTTGCTGGTGATATCACCATCATGAGCATCCTCAGCTAACGCTTGCGCGACCCGTTGTTCAATTAAATCAATCTTTAAACCTACAGCCTCAATCTGATTAACGAGCGATGGAGAGGTCATTGAACACCTCCTCAGTTGTTGAACTCCAACTACCGTCGGAGGAAAGGTTTTGGTGAATTCGCTTGATCCAGTTATCAGATCCTTCTGGATAATCTCCACGGAAATGGGAGCCACGTGATTCGGTGCGCTCTAAAGCGGATTTCACAATTGCGGTCGCTAAAAGATAAAGATTTGTGGTTTCCCACGCATCTAAATTGGCAAAGATTGTGGTGGCGTTTTTCAACTTATCTAGAGTAGCTAGAGTTTCCTGCAAACTTTCTTTAGTGCGCACTACAGCAGCACCTTTTGACATAGCGCGTTGTAACTCGCCGCGGATTGATGGTGAAAGTAGAAATTCATTGGGATCTTGCGGTGCAGGATTTTCAAACTCGGAAAGGTTTGCTGCGATGTCCTCTGCGATGCGGGCGCCAAATACCAAACCTTCTAGCAATGAGTTAGAGGCCAAGCGATTAGCTCCATGAGCACCAGTGCATGCCGTCTCGCCCACCGCATAAAGTCCAGGAACAGAGGAATGGCCATTTAAATCAGTGCGTACGCCACCTGATGCGTAATGCGAAGCAGGGGCTACCGGAATCAAATCATGCGCTGGATCGATGCCAATCTCTTTGCATGAGGCGAAAATATTTGGAAAACGTTCGGCAAAATCTGAAATTCCACGGGCATCAAGCCAAACATGTTGCGCACCGGTTAACTTCATCTGGCGGGAAATTTCTTTAGCAACAATGTCACGTGGTGCAAGATCCGCTAGCGGATGCACCGCCTGCATAAATCTTTCGCCTTTGTCATTAACTAAAAATGCACCTTCGCCACGAACCGCCTCTGAAATTAATGGTTGTTGTCCTTTAGAGCCTTCGCCTATATACAAAACTGTGGGATGGAATTGAATAAACTCAACATCAGCAACCGCCGCACCAGCGCGCAAAGCTAGAGCAACGCCATCACCGGTTGAAACAGATGGATTTGTAGTTTGCGAGTAAACCTGACCTAATCCACCAGTAGCTAATACAACGGCGCGCGCCAAAACCTGACCAACTCCATCACGACGACCTTCACCAATAACATGCAGTGTTACCCCGCAAACTCGACCAGATCTGGTCTTAAGTGCATCAAGCACCAATGCATGTTCCACTACCTCAATTCCAGGATCATTAGAAACCGCTGCTAACAAGGCACGAGAAACTTCAGCGCCGGTTGCATCTCCACCAGCATGCAAAATGCGATTACGAAGATGTCCACCTTCACGGGTTAAAGCGATTTCACCCGTCTCTGATTTATCAAATACCGCACCACGTGCAATTAACTTACGAACCGCCTCTGGTCCTTCACTAACCAAAACCTTTACCGCAGGTAGATCACACAAACCAGCTCCTGCAACCAGAGTGTCTTTTTCATGCTGCTCTGGTGAATCACCGGGACCTAAAGCGGCGGCGATTCCACCCTGTGCCCACTTGGTAGAACCAGCGTCAATAAATGATTTTGTGACTAGCAAAACCGATAGGTTGTGGGCGCGGATTTGTAGCGCGGTAGTTAAACCAGCGACACCAGAACCAATTACGACCACATCAGCTTTCGCGGTCCAACCTGGAGTAGGAGCTAGCAATCTCATGCTCGCACCAACGCGCTCTTCATCTCCATATTGTCAATCAAACGCACCCCATTTATCCAGCCCGCGACAATGGCCCGGGCTTGCTGCGTCTCATTACCTGCTAATTCAAAGTTGGCTTCATCGATAATCTCGGCGTAATCCAGTTGGAAATCTGGATTACCTGCTAACTCCCCTAGTTGCTTTCTAGCCAGCTCTACTGAATCACTCTCAGTAGCGGTGCGCAATACTTTGCTAATCACATCTGCTGTGATTCGAGCATCTTTATTTAGCCGCACATTTCTTGATGACATAGCTAATCCACTTGATTCACGCACCGTTGGAGCGGCAATGATTTCAATTTCTGGGTGGAGTTGCGCTGCCATTTTGGTAATTAAGAAAAGTTGTTGAAAATCTTTTTCGCCAAAGATGGCGTATTTGGGCTTTACCAATTCAAACAAACGATGCACCACAGTTAAAACACCATCAAAGTGTCCAGGGCGATGTACCCCTTCAAACTTATCGCCTAACTCACCAGCTGATAATTTTGTAATTTGGTTTGGATAAACATCTTCATAACTTGGTGTCCAAAGCACCGTTGCCCCTGCAGCGGCCGCTAACTCCGCATCTTTCTCCGGAGTGCGGGGATACTTTGCTAGATCTTCTTTATCTTCAAACTGCAATGGGTTAACAAATACCGAAACTACTACCTCATCGCATAACTCACGAGCCTGAGAAATCAAAGATTGATGGCCGGCATGTAGAGCACCCATAGTGGGCACAAAAGCGCAGGGCTTTTCGATCTCCGTAAGGAGTTGCATCATCTTCACTTGATAAAGCTCCAGTCCGTTGGTGGTACCAGGCGTTACAAAGTTTAACCCGCTATGGCAAAGCGGCCAAAAGCTCCTTTATCGGGCCATGCTCGCGCAGCACCGCATCAGGGTCGATCTCTGCCCAGGGTTCCAACACAAATCTGCGCTCATGGGCCCTTGGATGAGGCAGGGTTAACTCATCACTTTCCAGAAAGAAACCTTCATAATCAATTATGTCGATATCTAGATTTGTTGTTTTGGATTACCTAGGTTTGCACCTAACGCAAGAACTACTCTCATCGCTCCCTTTTGATGGTGATTGAAACATCACCGAAGGGGACTGAGATAGGGGCGCGTGGCTTATGGACTGTAACTTCAATCTCTTCAACCAATGGATAGGCAGCGAAAATCTTGCTGCAAATCTTCTCCGCTAAAGTTTCTAACAATTTCATCGGTGGGCCAACAATTTCATTATGAATCAATACCGCAATATCGTTGTAATCAACGGTGTAATCAATCTCGTCAGTCTTGCCCGCTTTTTCTAAATCCAATTTCAAAACCACATCGACCACAAATGGTTGACCTATTTCACGCTCGGAGTCATATAGCCCGTGATATCCCAAAGCTTCGATGCCGGTAACTCTGATTTTGTCGCTCACGGCGTCACTCTACTCCGCTCTATTTTTGGCGAAAGCATTTACTGTCGCAATTGCATCACGATGTGGTTTTACAGAGTGGGTGCGCACCGCCCAAACACTTTGCTTAGCCATCATGGCGGTTACTGCAATCGATGCAGATTCCCGCTCATCTGGATTAGAGGTTCCCGTGAGCTCACCTAAAAACCTCTTTCTGGAGGCTCCGACCAGGACCGGATACCCCAAAAGCGCTACTCGATCAATGTTTTTCAATAGCTCCCAGTTGTGTTCTGGGAGTTTCGAAAATCCTAAGCCGGGATCAATAATTATTTGTTCTGGGTTAACTCCAGATTCAATTGCGGAGTCAATGCGCGCCTCTAACTCTTCCTTAACCTCTTTGACCACATCCTTATATGTGGCTAGCTCCTGCATATTTTTTGAGTGTGCTCGCCAATGCATAATTATGTACTGCACCTGCGGATTGTCCGCAATCAATTTATACATCTTGGCATCAGCCAATCCACCACTTACATCATTCACATAATGCGCCCCAAGCTTTATCGCTTGCGCCGCAACATTAGATCTAGTTGTGTCAATCGATACCTGAACCTGCTTTCTTACCAATTCGGTAATTACTGGAATTACTCGATCTAGTTCTTCCTGTTCACTTACTCTCTCGGCGCCAGGTTTTGTTGACTCACCGCCCACATCAATGATGTCTACACCCTCTGCAATCATTTCATCGGCGCGAGCTAAAGCTTTTTCTAGCGAGAAGTGTTTGCCGCCATCTGCAAAAGAATCTGGGGTAACATTTAAAATCCCCATTACCAATGTGGTCATAAAAACTACTTAGTTGTTATTAGTGACATCGCTTCAGCGCGGGTAGCTGGATCACGCAACATGCCACGAACCGCACTAGTAATGGTGCGGGCCTCAGATTTACGTACGCCGCGCATTGACATACAGAGATGCTCACAATCAATAATCACAATCACGCCACCTGGTTGCAACACCTCCACCATCGCATCGGCAATCTGTGAGGTCAATCTTTCCTGCACCTGAGGACGTCTGGCATATAGATCTACCAAACGAGCCAGCTTTGACAATCCAGTTACCTTTCCTGAAGCGCCCGGGATGTAACCGATATGAGCAACCCCATGAAATGGAGTTAGGTGATGCTCACAGTGGGAGAAAACCTCTATATCTCGCACAATAATCAGCTCTTCGTGGCCGATATCAAAGGTGGTGGTTAATACATCCTTTGGCTCTTGATACAGACCTTGAAAATTTTCCTGCAGCGCACGTGCCACCCGCTTTGGGGTGTCACGCAAACCATCACGGGTGGGATCTTCACCAAGTGCAAGGAGAAGTTCAGTTACCGCTTTTTCAGCACGCTGCGCATCAAACTGCTTACTCATCCTTGGCGGCTGATTTCTTTTTACGCTTCGGTTTTTCTTCAATTGGTGTGCCGTTATTTCGTGGCTTTAACGCAACCGGTGGAATGCGAGATGGTTGGCGTTGTGAGGAGCCGGTCCAAGCTGGACGCTTTGGACGCAGCGCAACATTTTTGAAGATAACTTCAATCTCTTCCTTGTGAAGTGTTTCTTTCTCTAACAACTCTTCAACTAGAGAATCAAGAATAGAACGGTTCTCCACCAAGATCTCATAAGCCTCTTGATGGGCGCCTTCAATCAAAGCCCTAATCTCTTGATCTACCGCAGAGGCGATGTCCTCTGAGTAATCTCTTTGATGTCCGTAATCTCTACCGAGGAATGGCGCTGAATCGCTGGTTCCAAGTTTGATGGCACCTAATTTTTCAGTCATGCCGTACTGCGTAACCATGGCACGTGCCAAAGTCGTGGCTTTCTCAATGTCATTTGATGCACCGGTGGTTGGATCATGGAACACCAACTCTTCTGCGGCACGGCCACCCATTGTGTATGCCAGTTGATCCACCATCTGATTGCGGGTTGTTGAGTACTTATCTTCATCTGGCAAAACCATTGTGTAACCCAATGCATGACCACGCGGCATGATGGTGATTTTGTGTACCGGATCGGTATGAGGCAAAGCGTGCGCCACAAGTGCGTGGCCGCCTTCGTGATACGCAGTAACGCGACGTTCTTCCTCGCTCATAAGCCTTGATTTACGCTGTGGGCCAGCCATTACGCGATCAATCGCTTCATCAATATCATCGCGGCCGACAATCTTGCGATTTTGCCTTGCCGTTAACAAAGCCGCTTCATTTAAAACATTTGCTAAGTCAGCACCAGTGAACCCAGGGGTGCGACGGGCAATTCCAAGTAGATCTAAATCTTT
>RFSC01000090.1 GCA_009924185.1 Actinomycetota bacterium | reverse complement strand
TCCGACGAGAATCTCTGGCAATCCGGTGAAGTACTGCACATAACCAATGGCACCTTGAGACAGTGCAATCAGAAGAAATAGCTGCACCTTCTTCAATATCGCCGCCCTGGTAGCTTCGCTTTCTCCCAGTCGAACCGCAATTAACAACGCAACCGTCACACCAATTAACGCGATAACTAGATCAGCGTGAATCCATGACATAGTTCTAGCATCTAAATTGAATCTTTCCGCCGTAGTATCTCCGGCGTGTGGCCCACTGCCCGTAACAATTGTTCCAACAAATAGAACTGCACAGGTCAGGAATAGATGTAATGCCATTAATCGCTTCACAATTGGCAAAAGCACCAGATAACTAGGAGTCCTTAGATAAACGCGTTGCCTTAGGGATAACGCGCCCGCAATCAAAACGATAGACAACAAGAAATGTGCAGCCACAGTAGCGGGATTCAATCCCGTCAAAACAGTTATGCCACCAAGCACACCCTGAGCCAGGATTCCAATAATTTGAAAAGCTCCCATTTTGCGTAACTCTTTACGTCGATTGCGCAGAATTGAAATCATTAACATCAACGCGTTCAAAAGTAGAACAAAAGTTAGTAATCGATTTCCAAATTCAATCCACGCATGTAAAGGAGCTTCGGGTTGGTCGGGTGTGGGCGTGTATGAGCCGGGTGTGCATTCTGGCCAAGTCGAACAACCCAGTCCTGATCCAGTAATTCTTACTGCGCCTCCGGTAACAACAATCGCGGATTGGGTGAAAACCATGAGATTCGCCAATCGCCTCAGTGCGGTAGTGGTTTTCACGCTCTCGGTTGTCACAGCCAGAGCCTATGTCTAGGGCAGCCTTCCCAAGTGGCGTCGCGCCATGAATTACGCAACAATTCCGTTGTGAAAACCGCCGCCCCTGAAGACATGAGGACCCGCGACCAGGTCGCGCGTGCCATCCTGGAATCAGGGCCATCCACGGCCGTCGCGCTGGCTGAGAAACTGCAACTCACCCCAGCTGGAATTCGCCGCCATTTAGATCAATTGGTGACTGACGGAATCCTGGAGGAACGCGAACCACACCTAAGGAGTGCACGCACGCGCGGTAGGCCCTCCAAGGTATTTGTCATGAGTGATCAAGGTCGCCAGCGTTTTGAACACTCCTATGATGATTTAGCGGTGTCTGCTCTCAAGTACATATCTGCAAATAGTGGCGAGCATTTAGTCACTGGCTTTGCAAAACATCGTGCGGAAGAAATTGTTAAGCGCTCACTGCCCAATGTTTCTAAAGCGAAAAGTAGAGTAGATGGCCTAGCTGAGTTCTTAAGCGATGAAGGCTATGCGGCCAACACTCATGCTCATGGCATAGGTGTCGAGTTGTGCCAACATCATTGTCCCATCGCCCATGTCGCTGCTGAATTCCCACAGTTGTGTGAAGAGGAAACAAATGCGTTTTCAAAGATTCTCGGTACTCATGTGCAACGGTTAGCAACCATCGCGCATGGGGACGGGGTATGCACCACTTTCATTCCCCAAATAGGCAATAAGAAGACATCCGAAAGTAAACCGACAAGCAAGAGAAAGCTGAGTACGCGATGAGTCAAACCGCCCATCCAGAACTTGAAGGCATTGGCAAATATGAATACGGCTGGTCCGATAAGGATGTAGCTGGTGCCAATGTAAAGCGTGGCCTAAACGAGGATGTTGTTAGAGATATCTCCTCGAAGAAAGACGAGCCACAGTGGATGTTGGATTTGCGGCTAAAGGGATTGTCACTCTTTGATAAGAAGCCTCTGCCAAACTGGGGATCAGATCTTTCTGATATCAAGTTTGACACTATTAAGTACTTCGTGCGCTCCACGGAGAAGCAAGCCACTTCCTGGGAAGAGCTTCCTGAAGATATTAAAAACACTTATGACCGTCTTGGTATTCCAGAGGCGGAAAAGCAGCGTCTAGTAGCTGGAGTTGCGGCGCAATATGAGTCTGAGGTGGTTTACCACTCGATCCGTGAAGATTTAGAGAAGCAGGGCGTTATATTTCTAGACACTGATACTGGATTGCGCGAGCACGAAGATATTTTTAAAGAGTACTTCGGCTCCGTTATTCCAGTAGGGGACAACAAGTTTGCGGCTCTTAATACCGCCGTCTGGTCAGGTGGCTCCTTCGTCTATGTTCCAAAAGGGGTTCATGTAGAGATTCCGCTGCAGGCATATTTCCGAATCAACACTGAGAACATGGGGCAGTTTGAAAGAACTTTGATTATTGCTGACGAAGGTTCATACGTTCATTATGTTGAGGGATGTACTGCGCCGATTTACTCATCTGATTCACTTCACTCAGCGGTGGTTGAAATTATCGTTCGCAAAAATGCCCGCGTTCGGTACACAACAATCCAAAACTGGTCTAACAATGTCTATAACTTGGTGACTAAGCGCGCAACCTGTGCAGAAGGTGCGACCATGGAATGGATCGACGGCAACATCGGCTCCAAAGTGACTATGAAGTATCCAGCTGTCTTCATGATGGGCCCACATGCAAAAGGTGAAACCCTTTCTATTGCTTTTGCAGGAGAAGGTCAGCATCAGGATGCAGGAGCGAAGATGGTTCACGCCGCTCCTTACACATCTTCAACCATCATCTCAAAATCTGTTGCACGTGGTGGCGGCCGCACCTCTTATCGCGGCTTAGTTCAAGTGCAAGAAGGCGCTCATCACTCAAAGAGCACCGTTAAGTGTGATGCGCTTT
>RFSC01000089.1 GCA_009924185.1 Actinomycetota bacterium | reverse complement strand
TGAGGACTGGCAAGGCTGCGTGGATATAGCGAAGGATCAAATTCGCGAAGGTGCACATATGTTGGATCTATCTGTTGACTATGTGGGTAGGAATGGCGTTAAGGACATGACGGAGTTAGCTAGCCGATTCGCAACGGCAATTACCTTACCCATAGTTTTGGACTCAACTGAGCCGGCTGTACTAAAGGCTGGACTAGAAACGCTTGGTGGCAAATGCGTTATCAACTCTGTCAATTACGAAGATGGTGACGGTCCAGATTCTAGATTCGCCAAAATCATGCCACTGGCAAAAGAGCATGGAGCGGCCTTAGTTGCTCTGACCATCGATGAAGATGGGCAAGCTAGAACAGCAGAATGGAAGATAAAAGTAGGTCGAAGGTTGATTGATGATCTGCATAACAAATGGCAGGTTCCACTATCGGATGTCATCATTGACTGTTTAACATTTCCAATTGCTACAGGTCAGGAAGAGACCCGCCGTGATGGCATTGAAACTCTTGATGCAATAAAAGCGCTCAAACAAGAGTATCCAGATATTCAAACCACACTGGGTATAAGCAATGTTTCCTTCGGCCTCAACCCCGCTGCAAGAATTGTTTTGAACTCTGTTTTCCTATCTGAGGCGGTAAAGAATGGTTTAGATAGTGCCATCGTTCATCCGTCAAAGATCATGCCGATTGCGAAGATTCCCCAAGAGCAATTAGAGGTTGCCCTTGACCTGATTTATGACAGACGTAGATACGAAGGGGAGAATTGCGTTTACGATCCCTTATCTCGTTTCTTGGAGATTTTTGCCGGGGTAGAGGTAACCAGTACTAGGCTTTCAAGGGCAGCTGAGTTAGCGGCTCTTCCAATTCCAGAGAGACTCAAACGTCGAATTATCGATGGTGAAAAGCAAGGTTTGGAAGTCGATCTTGATGAGGCTCGAAACGATGGCTTGGAGCCGCTCACGATCATCAATGAACTGTTGCTAGATGGAATGAAAACAGTGGGTGAGCTCTTTGGTCGGGGCGAAATGCAGCTACCTTTTGTTTTGCAATCCGCTGAGGTTATGAAGTCAGCCGTCGCCCTACTTGAACCCCACATGACCAAAAGTGACTCACAGGATAGAGGTTCTATCTTGCTGGCAACAGTTAAGGGAGATGTTCACGATATCGGAAAAAATTTGGTTGACATTATTCTTACCAACAATGGATATCGCGTAGTGAATATCGGCATAAAGCAGACCATTAACCAGATTATTGATGCTGCGCAGGAATCGAACGTTGACGTTATTGGCATGAGCGGCTTACTAGTGAAGTCCACAGTCATTATGAAGGAAAATCTGGAGGAGATTGAAAGCCGTGGATTGGCGAAAAAGTGGCCAATAATTTTGGGTGGAGCGGCATTGACTCGAAGTTTCGTTGAAAGCGATCTAGCAAAGATATTTCCTGGAGAGGTTAGATACGCAAAAGACGCTTTTGAAGGTTTATCACTCATGGATACTCTCATGGCACGAAAACGTGGTGATGAAACAGCTCAATTACCTACTCTTAAAGAGCGTCGAACCAAGGTGGTTAAAGATGATTCAATCTCAACCGCGGATACAACTCGCAGTGATGTGGCAAGAGATATAAATGTACCGACAGCCCCATTTCTGGGCTCTCGTGTTGTAAAGGGTATTTCATTAAATGATTACAGCTCTATGTTGGATGAACGAGCACTTTATGTTGGGCAGTGGGGGTTGAAAGGCAGGCAGGATTCTTTTGAGCAGATAGTTGAAGCTCAAGGCAGACCTAGATTGAGATCTCTTCTCAATGAATCGTTGGCAAATGGCTGGCTGAATGCCGCGGTAGTTTACGGATATTTTCCTTGTTACAGCGAGGGCAATGATTTAGTAATCCTTCATCATGAAGGTCCCCAACAAGGCCAGGAAAGAGTTCGATTTACCTTTCCGCGCCAACGACGCGATAGAAGATTATGCATTAGCGATTTCTTCAAGGATAAAGACTCGGGCCAGCTAGACGTGGTCGCCTTCCATATTGTCACGATGGGTCAATCAATCAGTGAGGCCACCGCCAAACTTTTCGCAGCTAACAATTACCGAGAGTATTTGGAGCTGCATGGATTAGGAGTGCAACTAACAGAAGCGTTAGCTGAACATTGGCATGCACGTATTCGCTCTGAACTGAGCTTGAACATGGAGGACAGTAAGGATTTGCAAGGAATTCTTGATCAAGGTTACCGAGGATCGAGATACAGTTTTGGGTATCCAGCTTGTCCTGATCTAGAACAGCAGAAGCAACTATGTGAGCTGTTGGAACCAGAACGCATAGGTGTGGAGCTTTCCGAGGAGTTCCAACTTCATCCCGAGCAATCGACCTCCGCAATCATTGTTCATCACCCCGAAGCAAAGTACTTCAATGCCAACTAACACATTCCCTTTCTCTGCGGTGTTATGGGATATGGATGGCACACTGATTGATAGTGAGCCTATTTGGATTCAACAAGAGCATGAGTTGATGCAATCACTTGGCGTTGATTGGAGTGACGAAGACGCCATTCATTGTGTTGGCGGCCCCATGACTCGTGTTGATGCATATATGAGATCAAAATTGGATGAAACTAAGCAACAACTATTCCCGCCCATGGCGCTGACTGAGCAGTTATTGCTTCGTATGGCTGATCAGATGAATCAAGGGGTTGCTTTTGCACCTGGAGCTCAGAACCTTCTCGAAGAGTTAAGTAACCTGGGCATCAAGCAAGGCTTGGTGAGCGCCTCTAGCCGTACGCTGGTGGATGCGGCCATGAATAGCATTGGATCTGATTATTTCGAAGTTACCGTTTCAGATAACGATGTGAATAATTCAAAGCCAAATCCTGAAGGGTATCTACTCGCTGC
>RFSC01000088.1 GCA_009924185.1 Actinomycetota bacterium | reverse complement strand
TGGGGTTTGCTAAACAGGTCGCTGACGAGGTTTGTTATATTCAAAATGGCCGAATTCTGGAGTGGGGACAGCCCAGTCAGATATTGGAAAACCCACAACTTCCAGACACTAAAGAGTTTCTGCGTCGTGTCCACGATGCGGGACGTTTGTAAATTCACTAGACATCAGATGTAAAACTGTTCTACCTTTCTCTCAGGTCACGAGCTCCAGTTTCAAGCCCGCCCCGGCTAACTGGACGGCAACCCTCCACCACGGTGGGGTGCTCCGGGTGAAGACCAGGTCGATAGCAAGGCGCCATCGACAAGCGTGGGTCTGCCAAAGTTAGTCAGGCCCCCTGATATTTGGGGAGGTTATTTCATGTCATCTTTTTCCGTTACTAATGCTGAGTTTGAAACCCGTCAGATTCATGCCGGACAGGTCCCAGATCCAGCTACCGGAGCGAGGGCGTTACCTCTCTACCAAACCACCGCATACCAGTTCCGCGACACAAAGCATGCTGCTGATTTATTTGGTTTGGCAGAGCTAGGCAACATCTACACCCGCATCATGAATCCAACACAGGATGCCGTTGAACAGCGCATCGCTTCACTAGAGGGTGGAGTCGCTGCATTGTTGGTTTCCTCGGGATCTGCCGCAACAACATTTGCGATTTTGAATGTTGCGGAAGCCGGCGATCATGTTGTTTCTTCACCTTCACTTTATGGTGGCACTTACAATCTATTCCATTACACCTTGCCGAAATTTGGAATTGATGTCACCTTTGTTGAAAATCCAGAAGATCCAGAGAGCTGGAGAAAAGCGGTAAGACCAAATACGAAAGCATTCTTTGGCGAAACAATCGCTAACCCGAAAAATGATGTACTTGATATAGCAGCCGTTGCTGAAGTTGCTCACTCAGTAGGCGTGCCACTGATTGTCGATAATACGGTAGCAACACCATTTTTGATTAGGCCAATCGAACATGGTGCCGATGTAGTTGTTCACTCTGCTACAAAGTTCCTCTCTGGACATGGCAATGCAATAGTTGGTGCCATAGTTGACGCTGGAAAATTTGATTATGCCAAGCACCCAGAGCGCTTCAAAAACTTTAATCAACCAGATCCGAGTTATCACGGTTTGGTGTACGCCCAAGCCCTTGGAGTCGGCTCTGCATTTGGCGCCAATTTGGCTTACATTTTCAAGATTCGTTTAACCTTGTTGCGTGATATCGGTGCAGCAGTTGCACCATTCAACGCCTGGTTGCTAGCTCAAGGTTTAGAGACTCTCTCTCTTCGCATCGAGCGACATGTAGACAACGCCCTGGCGGTCGCCAGTTGGCTAGAACGGCACCCGCAGGTTGAAAAGGTTAATTACGCATCACTGCCATCCTCGCCTTGGAACGCTCTGGCCAAGAAGTATTGCCCTAGGGGCAGCGGCTCAGTTCTATCCTTTGAGATCAAAGGTGGGGTAGAGGCCGGCAAGAAGTTCATTGAGGCTCTCAATATCTTCTCCCACGTAGCCAATATTGGCGATGTTCGCTCACTTGCGATTCATCCAGCTTCAACTACCCACTCCCAATTAACGCCGGCAGAGCAGCTGCAAGCCGGAGTTACTCCAGGTTTAGTTCGCTTAAGTCTCGGTATTGAAAATATCACCGACATAAAAGCGGATCTTGAAAAAGCATTTGCTGCTGCAAAGTAAATGAGCATTACTCACGCAGTAACGGGTGCTTGGTTGGAGTTCCACGATCCAGGCGCTCGAAAATTCCACAAGTTAGGTGATTTGGAGTTGGAGTCAGGTGAGGTCTTACCTGATGTAAAAATCGCTTATCAAAGTTGGGGAGAGCTAAACGCTGAAAAATCAAATGCGATTTTGATTAATCATGCATTAACGGGCTGGTCTGATGTGCCATCTTGGTGGCCAGAGATGGTTGGGCCTGGGCTTCCCTTTGATACCGATAAATACTTTGTCATCTGCCCAAATGTGATTGGTGGATGTCAAGGAAGTACCGGTCCTTCATCGTTGGCGCCCGATGGCCAACGATGGGGATCGCGTTTCCCATTTCTTTCAATCCGCGACATGGTGGCTGCCGAAGTTCTTTTTAGTGAACAACTTGGAATTGCAAATTACTTACTCTCGGTTGGCCCTTCACTTGGCGGCATGAGAGCTTTGGAGTGGGCCATTACCCATCCGGATAAAGTTAGCGCAATCTGCACCATTGGCTCTTCGGCGGTAGCAACCGGAGATCAAATTGGTACCGCTGCGACTCAGATCCACGCCATTAAAGCCGATCCCTATTTCAACAATGGCGATTACTACGAACAACAAAAGGGACCGGTAGAGGGAATGGGAATCGCACGCAAGATTGCACACTTGACCTACCGAACCGAGTATGAAATGGATATGCGTTTTGGCCGGGATATGCAGGGGGATGACACGGGTAGATATGCGGTTGCCTCTTACCTGGATCATCAAGCTCTGAAGTTGCAGAAAAGGTTTGATGCCAATACCTACATTGCGCTTACCGAAGCGATGAACTCTCACGATATTGGCCGGGATAGAGGTGGGGTTGCTTCCACCTTGGCTCAGACCAAGGTTCCAGTCGTTGTGGCCTCTATTGATACCGATCGACTGTTTCCGCCCCGGCTACAGCAGGAGATAGTGGATCTGACCCCCACCGCTGCGCCTTTAAAGCAGATTTCCTCGCCCTTTGGTCATGATGGTTTCCTCATTGAGGTTGAAACCGTCGGACAAATCATTAGAGAGAGCTTGGATTTAGCCCACGCCAGCCGTCGATAACACCTTAAATGTGCATTTCGGCCTGTGGACAATTTATAATATAGCCATAGCCAAACTCCCCAAATGGCTGGCAAGTAACTCTGACAATTCGTCAGAAATTAACAAAGGACTATTTCGTG
>RFSC01000087.1 GCA_009924185.1 Actinomycetota bacterium | reverse complement strand
CGATGGTTTTTATGGACCGCTTACTGAAAAGGCGGTTGCTGAGTTTCAAAAATCTGTTGGGGTAAAGGTTGATGGGATTTGTGGTCCCGGCACTGTTATTGATATTGATAAGTACCACAATGAAAAAGCACATGGTCTTTCAACTTATTTTTATGGCAGCGACTCCCATGGAATTCACTCAATAGTGGGAGAGCGTTTCGCCACCATTGTGCAACGTGAGTTAATCGCCCGTACTGATTTGTTAAACACCCGTACCCACGCCAAGACCTGGGATGTTTTGCGATTAACTAAAGCGCCAACTGTTTTGTTAGAGATTGGTTACATCACAAACCCTAAAGATGCCTCGCGATTGGCTGATTCCAACTTCCGTGATGTGATTGCGGAAGGGTTAGTTGTTGCGATTCAACGGATGTATTTATCAGCACAAGAGGATGCAAAAACTGGAACTTTGCGGATTGAGGATTTACGCAAAGCTGGGGTGCGCAACTAAAACCTCACTCATTTCTAGGTTTTGTTGTGGCACAATTCCCCAATGAGTTCCGATGATCTAGAGCGTTACAGAACTCACGCGCCAGAAAATCTCACCGAGCGCTACGCGCATCGCGCCGCTCATATGAAACCAAGTGAGATCCGTGCTTTGTTTGCGGTGGCTTCTCGTCCAGAGATTGTTTCACTTGCAGGTGGTATGCCAAACCTCACCGCGATTCCAATGGAGATGATGGCGGGAATTGTTGAAAAGTTAATCCGTGATAATGGCCAAGAAGCTTTGCAGTATGGAAGTGGCCAGGGACATCCTGCGCTTCGCGAACAGATCTGTGATGTTATGGCGCTAGAAGGAATCCGTGCTAATCCAAATGACATCCTGGTAACTACTGGATCACAACAAGCTTTGGATCTAATCTCTCGAATCTTTATTGATCCAGGTGATGTGGTTTTAGTTGAAGCGCCTTCTTATGTTGGAGCGCTCGGCACATTTTCCCAGTATGAAGCTGATGTAGTTCATGTGCAGATGGATAACAACGGCATGATTCCTGATGCGCTACGTGATGCGATTAAAACCCTGCGTTATCAAGGTCGCAAGATTAAGTTTTTGTATTTAATTCCAAATTATCAAAACCCTGCTGGTGTACTGCTAACCGCAGAGCGCCGCACCGAGATCCTTGATATCTGCCGCGCAGAGAAGATCTTTATTGTTGAGGACAACCCTTATGGCTTGCTCGGTTTTGATCGCCCTTCACCAAATGCGATGCGGGCCCAGGATTCAGAGAATGTCATCTATTTAGGATCATTTTCCAAGACCATCGTGCCGGGATTCCGTGTGGGTTGGGCTTTGGTGCCGCAGGCGCTGCGGGAAAAGTTGGTTATCGCCTCTGAGTCCTCGATTTTGTGCCCCTCAAACTTCTCCCAAATGGCGATCTCTAGTTATTTAGCTAATCAGCCGTGGCGGGATCAAATCGCCTCATTTTGCAAGCTTTATAAAGAGCGTAGAGATGCGATGTTGGAATCACTTGATCAACATTTTCCTAAGGCCGCTACTTGGACTAAACCACAGGGTGGTTTTTATGTTTGGGTAACTTTGCCGCCAGAGATTGATACCAAAGCGATGATGCCCCGTGCGATTGTGGCAAAGGTAGCTTACGTTCCTGGTACCGCGTTTTATGCAGATGGATTTGGTAGCTGGTCTATGCGACTTTCTTATTGTTATCCAACTCCAGAGCGAATCCGTGAAGGTATAGCTTCGCTTGGAAAAGTTGTGGAACAAGAGATGGAACGCCGCGGCATTCCACAGATTAACTAATTACTCCCACAATTCTCTGTAGATCCTGACCATCGGCATACTCAATAACAATCTTGCCTCCAGCTTTGCCGGCTTGAATATGTACCCGGGTATCTAGCGCATCCTCTAACTTTTCTACCAGCTCTTGATACTTACCACTGCTGCGTGGTTTTGCTTTCTTACCGCTAACTTTTGTACCAGCGCTACCTAAAGCGATTAACTCCTCGGTGGCACGAACACTTAAACCTTCATTAATAATTTTGTTGGCTAGCCGCTCCATCTCATCAGGGTTGGCTAGACCAAGTAAAGCTCTAGCGTGACCGGCGCTTAATGTTCCGGCGGCTAATCTTTTTTGAACCGAAGGTGGCAGATTCAAAAGACGTAGAGTGTTTGTAATTACTGGACGGGATTTACCAAGTTTGTCCGCTAACTCATCATGGGTAAATCCAAAATCAGTCAGCATTTGATTGTAGGCAGCGGCCTCCTCTAAAGAGTTGAGGTTACTGCGGTGAATGTTTTCAACTAAAGCCTCGCGCAACAATTCATTGTCTTTGGTTTCACGGACAATTACTGGGATTTTGGTTAAACCAGCTAGTTTTGCAGCGCGAAAACGCCGCTCTCCCATGATTAATTCATATTTATCAGCGCTGATTTTGCGCACTACTGGTGGCTGCAAAATCCCTAACTCTTTTATTGACGCCGCTAATTCATGGAGTGATTCAGAGTCAAAGATGGTGCGGGGTTGTTTTGGATTTGGAGTGATTGAAGTTAAAGAAACCTCTAAACGATCCGCCACAGTTTCATTAGTGGTGCTGGATTTAATTGCGGTAGGAATTAATGAATCAAGGTTTCTGCCCAATCCACCTTTTTTAGCTGACATTAACCAACACCTACCTCTGTTGAAAGATTAATACTTTGCGCGCCGCGTTTTGCAATCTCTCTTGCAACCAAACCGTATGCCTCTGCCCCGTTAGAACTTGGATCGTAGGTCATAACGGTTTGTCCATAAGAAGGAGCCTCTGAAACCCTTACCGCCCTTGGAATTGGAACATCAATTAATTGTTGCGGATAATGTTTGCGCACCTCATCAGCAACATCATTTGCCAATCTAGTTCTGCCATCAAAC
>RFSC01000086.1 GCA_009924185.1 Actinomycetota bacterium | reverse complement strand
GAAAACTCAGTTAACACCTCAAGTAATGCACCAGCATGATCGGCGCCGATAAATGCCGCAAGTGAAGTGCGATCAAACCCTGTTGCTTTTGGAACCGCACCTGGTTTTCCGACCAAAACAAACCGTGTGACAGCGCCATCGTTGTCGCCGATGTTGTTAGCTAAAACTGAAAGATTGTAAGTCTCTGCAGCATTTGGTGATGCAATCGCAGCATCAAACTCATTATTTACTAAGGCTTGCGCAGCAGCAGCGGTTGATGATGTAGTTATGATTTCAACATCTGGATAGTTTCTTGCAATAAAGGTGCGGCACTGAGCTTCGGCATGCGGATGTGTAGCAATTTTCTTTATCGAACTCTTTTCCTTGCCTTTACTTACTAACAAAGCAAAACTCACTGGCAAGGTAACCTCGTTATAAATAACAAGTGGTTCACCAATTGCTAACTCATCCAAAGTTCGGGCGACCACACCTTCAATTGAGTTTTCAATCGGCACTAAAGCCCGCTCGGCATTTCCGGTACGTACCGCATCAAGGGCGGCTGTGACATTTGCGTAAGGAGTTAAGGTGTCGGAGCTAGAGGCGATGGTGCGTAGCGCCGCCTCAGTAAATGTCCCGACTGGACCTAAATATGCGTACCTCGTCACTGCGTAAGGATACTCGGGCGGTGATAATTGCCGCTCACCCTTATAGGCTTTGGGAATCATGGCAAGCAGCGAATTACAACTCCATTTCTCCAAGATCGCATGGCGCTCTGAGATTGGATTAAATCGAGAAGGTAATGAGGACTCAGGTTTTACCTCTCCTGCTGTGCTCGCTGTTGCAGATGGAATGGGCGGGTATGCCGGAGGTGAAATCGCCTCTCGTGCTGTTGTTGAAAAATTGGCGGAGTTAACGCCGGTATTGATAAATCCTGAGTTAGACAATGATTCTCGGGAAGATTTATTGCGCAGCTCTATTGAAGAGATGGATGCCGCGATTGCAGAGATTGGTGCACAGCGCCCTGAGTTGGTGGGTATGGGAACAACCCTGACCGCATTAGCGAATTATGTTCTTTTGTTACATGTAGGTGATTCACGCGCCTATCGAATTAGAAATAACAAGATTGAGTTAATTAGTCATGATCACACCGTGGTGCAGGAGCTAGTTGATCAAGGAAGACTTACTTTGGATGAGATTTCTGATCACCCACAACGCTCCTTCTTAACTCAAGCGCTTATGGGTAAGCAAAACCTCACCCCGGTTTTGATCGCATACCCTGCTCAAAAGGGTGATCGTTTCTTGTTATGTAGTGATGGTCTAACCACAGTAGTTGATGAGGGTTCTATTTTAAAAGCGATGCAGCAAGATTTAGAAAGTGCTGTGAATTCTTTGGTTGACCTTACCTACAATAACGGTGCTCCAGATAATGTCACTGTGATTGCAACTGAGTTGGGCGACTCTGCTGTTGATCTCTCACCTACCAAGTTTGGAGCGGCTCAATGAAAAGAGTTCTCGGAGATCGCTACGAACTAGGTGCCATGATCGGCACTGGCGGAATGGCTGATGTTTATGTTGCACATGACCAAAGATTAAATCGCCAAGTAGCAGTAAAAATTTTGCGCAGCGATTTAGCCCGCGATCCCTCTTTTGTTGCTCGATTTAACAAAGAGGCGCTCTCTGTTGCAGCGTTAAATCATCCTGGAATTGTTTCAGTTTATGACTCCGGTAAAGAGGACACCCCTAGTGGTGCTATGCCTTACATGGTTATGGAGTATGTAGAGGGCAATACTCTGCGAGAAATAATCCATCGCGGCGAGCGCTTTCCACTACAGCGCGCGGTTGAGATAGTTGAAGGAATTTTGATTGCTTTGCAGTACTCCCACAAAAACGGAATTGTGCACCGGGATATCAAGCCTGGAAACATCATGATTACCGATGCAGGCGATATAAAGGTGATGGATTTTGGAATTGCACGTGCATTGTCAGATAGCGGCGCCACCATGACCAACACCTGGAACATTGTTGGCACTGCGCAGTATCTCTCTCCAGAACAAGCCACCGGCAGCCAAGCTGATGCCCGAAGTGATTTGTACTCGGTTGGTTGTTTGTTTTACGAATTGGTTTCTGGCAAACCTCCTTTTACTGGAGACACTCCAGTTGCAATCGCCTACCAACATGTTTCAGCGCCACTTACTCCGGTTACTGAAGTGGAGTCAACTTTAGATCCAGCGTTGAACAACTTCTTTAGTGTCGCGTTAGCCAAGGATCCTAATGAGCGGTACCAAAGTGCAAATGCGATGTTGAAAGATTTAAAGAAGCTATCAAAAGGTGAAGGCATCACCACTCAGATTCCAAAACAAAAAGCGCCAGCCACCAATCGCAACCGCTTCGCCGCCATCGCGCTCTCGTTGGTAGTTCTCGTGGGCGCCGTTAGTTTCTTTCTCTTCCGACCAGATTCGGCTAGCTCAATTAGAGCTCTGCCAAATGTTGTGGGTTTAACTGAAACACAGGCCCGCGAACAGTTGCAGGGCTTCACTATTAATATTCAACGCGCGCCTGATCCCCGTATTCCGCGTGATCGAGTCTCCAATCAATTGCCGCTGGCAACCACTCGAGTTTCTTTGGGTTCCGCGGTTACTTTGACTCTCTCTGATGGCCCAGGTGATGCAACGGTTCCAACTGATCTGATTGGTAAACCACTAGAAGAGGTGCGTACTTTGTTGATTGCAGCTGGTTTGCGGGTCTCTCGCACCGTGGCAGTTAACTCAGAGCAAGAGCCAGGAATTGTTTTGAAGGTAACCCCAGAGCCAGGCTCCACAATTGAGGCGGGATCTGGTGTTGTGCTTGAGATTGCTAGTGGAAATGTTCAGGTGCCATCTCTAGTTGGAATCAGTGAGATTGAGGCTAAGACCTTATTAACTCAAGCTGGTTTCTTTGTGAAAATCGTTG
>RFSC01000085.1 GCA_009924185.1 Actinomycetota bacterium | reverse complement strand
CTTTAATACTTCTCGTTTATGCTTGCCCGCATGAGCACCAATGCGGCGATTTCATCAACAGTTCATGTGATGCGCCATGGCGAGGTCGAGAATCCACACAGCATTCTCTACGGTCGTCAGCCGGGATGGAAGCTCTCAGAACGTGGTCACCAAATGGCGCAAGCGGTTGCCGACTGGAGCAAAGAGTTATCACTTGGTGCGATACATGCCTCTCCTCTAGAGCGAGCGCAGCAAACCGCAACTCCAATTGCACAACATCATGGCATTGAAATCACCACCGATGAAAGATTAATTGAAGCGGCAAATATCTTTGAAGGAAAACCATTTGGTGTCGGTGACGGGGTATTGAAGCAACCAAGTGCATGGCGTCATTTGTGGAACCCCTGGCGTCCATCATGGGGCGAGCCATATACCGAGCAAGTAGCGCGCATGAGAGCTGCAGTAGAAGCAGCGCGGATTGCGGCACAAGGCAAAGATGCATTGGTGGTTTCACATCAATTACCGATTTGGATTTTGCGCTCCTCTGTAGAAGGTCGACGCTATTTACATGATCCGCGCAAACGTCAATGTACTTTGGCATCGGTTACTAGTTTGCATTTTGATGCAACCGGCAAAGTTGTAGGTCTTACCTACTCTGAACCAGCTGCACATCTATTGCCACCGAAAAAGAAATGAAAAAACTACTCTTAATTTTGTTGTTGCCATTGGTGGTGGCATGTTCAAATGGTGGTGCTTTAAGCACCAACGAACAATCCTTTATTGCTGGCAATGGGGTGGCGACCTTTATTCCTAAAGCGGATCGCAAGGCGGCACCAAAGATTGCTGGGCCTACTTTGGATGGTGACAACTTTGTTGCAACACCTGGAAAAGTAATTGTGTTAAATGTTTGGGCTTCATGGTGCTCGCCATGTCGCGCAGAAGCACCTGCGCTCGAGGAGCTTTCCAAAGCACATCCCGAGGTGCAGTTCCTTGGGGTATTAACCCGGGACACTTTGGTGGCAGCGCGGGCTTTTGTAGATCGCTTTGGCATTACCTACCCCTCACTTACCGATGATGGTTTATTGCTTAAGTTTCATGGTCAATTGACCCCAAATGCGATTCCAACAACATTGATTATTGATGCGCAGGGAAATATCGCAGCCCGAATCAGCGGTGAGGTCACTTACTCGGCGCTGGAAGACTTGATCGAGCGGGTTAAGTCCAATGAATGATTTTTTAGTAGATCAGGTTTTTAGCGGCAGCATTTTGGCGGCTGCCCTAGTAGCGATGATTGCGGGGCTTATCTCCTTTGCCTCACCATGTGTGCTGCCTTTATTGCCAGGATATTTAGGTTATGTCTCAGGCAGTTTTGCCTCAAGACGCAAAATGGTTTTGGGTTCGCTGCTATTTGTTTTGGGCTTTGCCTTTTTATTTGTTAGCTACGGTGCATTGTTTGGTGCTTTAGGTGATGTGATTTTGCAGAACTCGAAGGAGTTGATTCGACTTCTAGGCGTTCTAACAATTTTCTTTGGTTTGATCTTTATGTTCTCTGAAAAGTTCTACCGTTCTTTCAAAGTGCCATTTGTGGCATCAACCGGTTTGGTAAGCGCGCCGATTTTGGGATTTATGTTTGGTTTGGGTTGGACACCTTGCATTGGACCGACACTGGGTGCGGTACAAACCTTGGCTTTAATTGAATCCAGCGCAGCGCGAGGCGCGGTGCTCTCCTTGTTTTACTGTTTGGGTTTGGGTTTACCTTTTATTATCTTTGCGCTGTTCTTAGATAAATCAGAGCGGCTGCGGCGTTATTTGATGCAACGCGGCAAAGTAATTTCATTTGTAGGTGGCGCATTTCTAATCATTATTGGTTTGCTGCAGGTGTTTGGCGTTTGGGAGGATCTGATGGCAGGTCTGCGCGGCACCATTAGTGGATTTATTCCGGTGATTTGATGAGCGCACCCGAACTGCAAGGCTTTTCCTTTATCCGCTATCTGTGGCGCCAGCTCACCAGCATGCGCACCGCATTGATTTTGTTGTTGCTTTTGGGGCTGGCCTCAATACCGGGCTCATTATTTCCGCAGCGCACCCAATCCCCATTAAAGGTGCGGGAGTACTTTGAAAATGACCCCACCGGCGCCAAGTGGATGGATCGTTTCTATTTATTTGATGTGTATGGCTCCCCTTGGTTCTCTGCGATTTACATACTGTTATTCATCTCTTTAATTGGCTGTGTTGTGCCACGCTCCTGGCATTACTTCAGAGAGATCTTTAAAGCTCCGAGTGCTGCGCCTTCAAGGCTAGAAGGTATGGATGGATACCAAGTTGTAGATGGAAATCTAAAACAGGCGGAAGATTGGCTAAAGGCCAATCGTTTCCGTATTTCAAAACAAGGCAAAAGTATCTCTGCAGAAAAAGGTTACCTGCGAGAGACAGGTAATTTAGTTTTTCACCTTTCTCTAATTGTGGTGTTGTTGGGAATTGCGGGTAGCTCGGTGTTTGGTATGCGTGGTGAGGCGATTGTGAATGTTGGTGAAAGATTTTTAAATACCCCAACCAGTTATGACAATTTAACGCCAGGTCGATTCTTTTCAGTCGCTGATTTGCCGCCATTTACTATCAAGGTTAATAACTTTGATGCCACCTATGATCCAGAGACCAATCAAGCTTTGGATTATGAATTGTTGGTAACTACTCAGGATGAGATTGATGGTGAATCCAGAGAACAAGTTGTAAAGGTGAATTCGCCTTTAACCTTTGGAAGTACCAGGGTTTACTTGCAAGCTAATGGTTATTCGCCATTAGTAACTGTTAAAGATAAATCAGGTGCGGTTAAGTTTGAAGGACCGGTGCCATTCTTGCCGCAGGATGCAAACTTGAGTTCGATTGGTGCAATTAAAGTTCCTGATATGAATCCACAGATTGGTTTTGTTTCATCATTTTTCCCGACCGCTGCCAGAGATAGACAGCGCGGTGGTTTCTCATCATTTCCAGAGTTGTTAGATCCGCGTTTGCTCTTTTCAGTGTGGCAGGGTGATTTAGGAATGGATTCTGGTGTGCCGCAATCGGTTTATCGCATCAACACCGATGAGATGGAGC
>RFSC01000084.1 GCA_009924185.1 Actinomycetota bacterium | reverse complement strand
ATGCTCTATCCGTTGAGCTACGGGCGCAAACAGCCTGCGAATATTATCACCAGAAAAACCAGCCAAAATCCGCCTGATACCCTGCGAAATGTGAAGCGGATAGCGTTGATTGCGGCTTTATTGGCCATGTATATATCACCTGCTGCCGCGGTTGATATTCCTGTTGTTTGCGCCAATCGAATTAGTCTTGAACTACGAACTTCCAATGTAATTGATGGCTGTTTGGAATCAGAGGTTTCTTTGGGAGAAGCACCTATCGCAACCTCTTTAACCGCGCCTAAGAAACTAAACAAAACTTTGGAGTGGAGATTTAAAGCAGCACAGGCCGCCGCTAAAACTGATGGGGTGTCCCTGGCAATTACATCTGGATATCGAAGTTTGAGTCGGCAGAAATATTTGTTTAATCAAGCCATTAAGAAGTATGGAAGTTTTGCAGCAGCAGCAAAATGGGTTGCGCCACCAAACATTTCTCATCATCCAATGGGCTTGGCGATTGATGTTAACTATCCAAAAGGACCAGAGGCAGCTAAATGGCTAGAGATAAATGGTTACAAATTTGGATTGTGTAGGGTTTTCAAAAACGAATGGTGGCACTTTGAGGGCAATATTGCGCCTGGCTGGAAATGTCCCAAGATGATGAAGGATGCGACGGCCTTACTTAATCCCTAACATCTCGTGGCGCTTTACTAATTTAACGCGCGGCTTACCGATTGGTTCACCTTTGCTAACTTCATGAGCATTTATCTTTTCCCATTGATTTTGGGTAACGATTACCGCTCCGCGCTCTATCAGTTTTGTTTCAAGATCAGCTGGTGATTTTGGAGAATTTAGATTTTCAACTAATAGCTTCATTACCTCGGTTGAATCACTCTTGTTGGTTCCGATGACCCCTGATGGACCCCGTTTAGCCCAGCCAACGACATAAGAGCTGCGGCCAGAGATTTTGCCGTCGGCATTTTGAATCTTGCCCTTCTCGTAAGGCAGTCCAGGGATTTGAATCGCTTCATAGCCGATTGCTGAAACAACTAAACCGCACTTAATTGTGAAGGTTTCATTGGTGGAGATGACTTTTCCATCCTGAACCTGGTTGATGCCAAAGACCACTTCTTCTACTTTGCCCTCTCCTCGAATCTCTAAAGGGGTGGCTAGGAAGTGGAAATACATAGAGCGTTCGTGGCCCTTTTTCTCAGCCTCGGCAATCGCCTGCATAGCATCTAAGTTGGATTTCAAATCTTTGGGTAATTCACCTTCGGCCTCTGCCCGCTTGATTGCTTCGGAGATTTGATGTTGATCTATATGCACATCGGTGTGTTCTAGCTTTGGCAACTCTCGAAGTTCGGGAGAGGTAAAAGCAGCATGTTCTGGTCCGCGGCGACCACAGATATGAACCTTGCGGATTGATGAGCCATGGAGTTTTTCTAATGCGTGTTCTGCGGTGTCTGTGGTGTCTAACTCCTTGGGTTCTAGAGCCAACATACGAGAAACATCCATAGCAACATTTCCGGCCCCGATTACGACTGCGGTGTAGCTCCACATTTGCAAAGAGTCGGAAACCTTCTGTAGTTGCAATCTTTTCAAACACTTTAGCAACGGTTTTAATCTTTGGATGATCTGGAGCTACTCCACTTCGTACCAATCCCCATGGGGTTGGCAGTCTTTCAATCATGTCAATCTCAAACTTCAAATCATCGGTTTGAGAGTTCTGTAGCGCTTGAGCCGCAAAATAACCAGCAGGACCGGCGCCTACTATTGCGATGCGATATGTGCTCACAAAGCAACTCTACTATCTGAATTTGTCCTTATCTTTTCCAGATTTTGAAGAGAGGCTCAACACCTTGTGGGTAAAGCTTTGCTGCCAAGGGAGCGCCAGTTAGGTGATCTGATTCAGCTTTAACATAATCACAATTGAGTTTTTGATTGATTTCTTGGCGTATCAAATCGGTATAAAAATCACTTCGCGATAGGCCGCCTAGAAATGTGATTGAGGGTTTTTGTTGTGTGTTATCTGAAACCTTGCTCCAAGCCGCAGTTACTGTTGCACCTAAGAATTTTGCGGCGGTTTTCAAAATCTCTTGAGCTGAGGTCACGCCATTTTCGGCGCCCTGAATTACGGTTTTAGCTGCGGAAATGCAAAGCGTTGCAGCATCAACTCCAGTCTTGTTTTGAAGTTTTGAGTGGGACTCTAGCTCTGCACTCAATAGCTTTACTAAATCATGCGCATCATCTCTTTGGTCTAGTGTGGAGATTGCCCTGCGCATTCCTTGTTGCCCAACCCAAAAGCCACCGCCAAAGTCACCAAAAATCTGTCCTTTGCCATCAGCGTGGCCAAAGTTGCCATTATTGCCGGCGACAGCAACCACACCGCCGCCCAAAGTTAGAACCACACCATTTTTTTCGCCTAGCGCACCAAGATAAGCAGCTAAGCCATCATCCATAACAAAGACTTGATCTGCATTGAAGAACTTTTCACATAACTTTCCATATGGAGCAACATCACCAACGTTTCCTAACAAGCCGGTCAAGCTTAAGAAAACATTTGAGTACTGCGCTTGTGGCAATAATTTAAAGATCTTCTCAAGGGTTTCAACGACAGAATCTGTGGTTAATTTTGCAATCTGTAACTGTGACACCTGATTATCGATTTTTATTCGAGCCCCAGATTGGCCCAAGTCCACAACTAGATCCACTTGCCCATCCTATTTAGTTAGCCGGCAACCCAGTAAGGGTTGAAACTCTTATCGTTTTTTCACCTGAAACAACCTCTTGACCTGATACCCGAGCGCTCCAGCTAAAGATGGCGCTTATCTGCCCCGTCTCTATATCTCTGTCGGTAACCACATGGCGAAAATCAAGGAAATTAAGCTTTTCCCCTGATTTGAGCTCATTTTTCTCGACCTCTATTTTGCTATCGAAACCGCTTAACTCAATTTCGGTTAACTGGTTTTCGCTGTGGTTTGCCAATCTGCCGCTAAATCGCAGTTCATCACCAAGGTGAAGTCCTGGTGTGATTGGGCCCAATATCTGATCAAACTCGGCTTTTGTGAATACTGGATCACCACTTGCAGAACCACTGGATGGTCCAATCTCTTTTCGCT
>RFSC01000083.1 GCA_009924185.1 Actinomycetota bacterium | reverse complement strand
GCTCCTTTTTGTAATCAAATGCGCCACCTAATCCCGGCATAGTTCCGGCCAATCTACGTAGAGACTTTTTCCATTCCGCATCCGCCAATGGTGATAAAACCACCCGTTCTTCCTTATCAATCATGAACTCGATTTGATCACCAGGTTTTAAATTCACTTCGCGCAGTACCTCAATCGGAATAGTTATTTGATTTTTGGAACTTATCCGAGATGTGGTGGCACGACCGCGACGGGGGCGAGGGTTTGTGGATTTCTTGGGGGCTTTCTTAGCCTTTACTTTGTTCGCCATAGGTAAAGGCTAACGCTACTTTGGTCGGCGTGTCGGGGGCCGAAAAGCGGCGTGTTTTACTGCTTTAGCCGTTTTGACCATCACGCGGGGCTTCAGATAGCCTCGCGCCCTTGTGTCCACAGGAGCGACACACCCGACCGCGTGGGTCGGACGAAAGAGATGGAGATAAGTAGTGCCAACAATTCAGCAGTTGGTCCGTAAGGGTCGTGTTGATAAGTCTGACAAGACAACAACACCGGGTCTTAAAGGAAGTCCACAACGTCGTGGCGTTTGCACACGCGTTTACACAACAACACCAAAGAAGCCGAACTCTGCACTTCGTAAAGTTGCACGTGTTCGTTTAACAAGTGGAATGGAAGTTACCGCTTACATCCCAGGCGAAGGTCACAATTTGCAAGAGCACTCCATCGTTCTTGTCCGTGGCGGCCGTGTTAAGGATCTTCCAGGTGTGCGTTACAAAGTTGTTCGTGGATCTCTTGATACTCAAGGCGTGAAGGATCGTAAGCAAGCACGTTCACGCTACGGTGCAAAGAAGGAGAAGAAGTAATGCCACGTAAAGGTCCTGCTCCCAAAAATCCGGTAATTGCTGATCCGGTTTATAACTCTCCTGTAGTAACCGCACTTATTAATAAGGTGCTAACACATGGCAAGCGTTCAACCGCTGAGTCCATTGTTTACAACGCTCTAGAAAACTGCCGCGCAAAGACTGAGGTTGATCCAGTAATTACTTTGAAGCGCGCACTCGACAATGTGAAGCCAGCTGTTGAAGTTCGCTCACGTCGTGTTGGTGGAGCTACTTATCAGGTTCCAGTTGAAGTTAAAGCTGCACGTTCAATGACACTTGGTCTTCGTTGGTTGGTAGACAACGCACGTCTACGCCGCGAGAAGTCAATGGCAGAGCGTCTAGCAAATGAAATGATCGATGCATCAAATGGTTTAGGCGCAGCGGTAAAGAAGCGCGAAGACACTCACAAGATGGCTGAAGCCAACAAGGCTTTCGCTCACTATCGGTGGTAATCAAATATGGCGACTACAACTGCAATTGATCTAAATAAGGTGCGCAATATCGGCATCATGGCTCACATTGATGCTGGAAAAACCACCACAACAGAACGCATTCTTTTTTATACCGGTATTAACTACAAGATCGGTGAGGTTCATGAGGGCGCTGCCACCATGGACTGGATGGAGCAGGAGCAGGAGCGCGGTATCACTATTACCTCCGCTGCTACTACTTGCGAGTGGAAGGGCCACACCATCAACATCATCGATACCCCCGGTCACGTTGACTTCACTGTTGAGGTAGAGCGTTCACTTCGCGTTCTTGATGGTGCCGTTACTGTGTTCGATGGCGTTGCCGGTGTTGAACCACAATCAGAAACAGTTTGGCGTCAGGCTGACAAGTACAGCGTTCCACGTATCTGCTTCGTAAATAAGTTGGACCGTACCGGTGCCAGCTTTGATCGTTGCGTTGAAATGATTGGTTCACGTCTTGGTGCCACCGCACTTGTTCTACAAGTTCCAATCGGAGCCGAAGCTGATTTCATCGGCGTTGTTGATTTGATTTCAATGAAGGCTTTGACCTGGCGTGGCGAAACCCAAAAGGGCGAGGATTACAAGGTCGAGGAAATTCCAGCAGATATGAAAGATAAGTGTGATGCTGCTCGTCACGCACTTCTCGAGACTCTTGCGGAAAATGATGATGCGATCATGGAGAAGTACCTTGCAGGTGAAGATCTTTCTGAAGAAGAGATCATCGCAGGTATCCGTCGCGCAACTTTGTCTTACAAGTTGACCCCAGTTCTAACTGGTTCAGCTTTCAAGAACAAGGGTGTACAGCCGATGCTTGATGCGGTTACCCGTTACCTTCCATCACCACTTGATATCGATGCCATCATCGGTTCAAAGATGGGTGATAAGGAAACCGAGATTGCTCGCAAGCCAGATGCATCTGAGCCTTTCTCATCACTTGCCTTCAAAATTATGAGCGATCCACACCTTGGAAAGCTCACCTTCGTACGTATCTACTCTGGTGTTCTAGAGGCAGGTACCGGAATCCTTAACTCCACAAAGGATCGCAAGGAACGTATCGGCAAGATCTATCGCATGCACGCTAACAAGCGTGAGGAAATCCCACAGGCCTCAGCCGGCGACATCATCGCGGTAATGGGTCTAAAGGACACCACAACCGGTGACACTCTCTGCGATCCAGATAAGCCAGTAATTCTTGAATCAATGGAGTTCCCAGATCCAGTTATTCACGTTGCGATCGAGCCAAAGACAAAGGGCGACCAGGAAAAACTTGGTGTTGCAATCCAACGTCTTGCGGAAGAAGATCCAACATTCCACGTTCGTACCGATGAGGAGACCGCGCAGACAATTATCGGCGGTATGGGTGAGCTTCACCTAGAAATTCTCGTTGATCGTATGAAGCGTGAGTTCAAAGTCGAAGCAAATGTTGGTAAGCCACAGGTTGCTTATCGCGAAACACTTCGCAAGCCAGTTGATCGTTATGACTACACCCACAAGAAGCAGACCGGTGGTTCTGGACAGTTCGCAAAGATCCAGATCGCACTAGAGCCACTTCCAGTTGGTGCAGTTGAAGGTGGATACGAGTTCGTAAACAAAATTACGGGCGGTCGTGTTCCAAAGGAATACATCCCATCAGTTGATGATGGTTGCCAAGAGGCGATGCAGAGCGGACCACTTGCTGGTTACCCACTGACAGATGTTCGAGTAACTCTTCTTGATGGTGCATACCACGATGTTGACTCATCGGAGTTGGCCTTCAAGATTGCTGGAATCGCGGCGTTCAAGGAAGC
>RFSC01000082.1 GCA_009924185.1 Actinomycetota bacterium | reverse complement strand
CTTGATTTTCAAAGAGCGGGAGCGGAATGGATACATCTTGTAGATCTTGATGCTGCATTTGGCACTGGCTCTAATCATGAATTATTAGCTCAAGTCATTGGCAAGTTAGATATTAAGGTGGAGTTATCTGGCGGTATCCGTGATGAAGAGAGTTTATTGCGCGCTCTTTCAACAGGCTGTGCTCGTATTAATTTAGGTACGGCAGCCTTGGAAAACCCAGATTGGACCGCATCAGTTATAGACAGATTTGGTGAGCGCATTGCTGTTGGTCTCGATGTTCGAGGTCAAACCTTAGCCGCTAGGGGATGGACCAAAGAAGGCGGAAACCTTTTTGAAACCTTACAACGGTTAGATGCAGATGGCTGTGCTCGTTATGTAGTGACGGATGTAAATAAAGATGGAACTTTGCAGGGACCTAATCTAGATTTACTAAGACAGGTATGTAGAGCTACCAATCGACCAGTAATTGCCTCTGGCGGAGTTTCAAAATTGCAGGATTTGAAGGAGTTACGAGCTCTAACGGAAATTGGTGTTGAAGGCGCGATAGTAGGAAAAGCCTTATACGCCGGGGCATTTACCTTGCAAGAAGCTATTGAAGTTGCTTACGCCTCAGAAGGAATGGCGCAATAGGTTATGGCAATTTCGACCAGAATCATTCCCTGTCTAGATGTTTCAAATGGCCGGGTAGTTAAGGGAATTAATTTTAAAAATCTCGTTGATGCTGGCGATCCAGTTGAGATGGCCCGAATTTATAACGAAGAAGGCGCTGATGAAATTACCTTTCTTGATATCTCGGCCAGCGTTGAAGATAGAAAGACCACTTTAGATGTCGTAAGCGCAACAGCAGATGAGGTATTTATTCCGCTAACTGTTGGAGGGGGAATCTCATCGGTAGCTGACGTAGATCAATTGCTTCGAGCGGGCGCTGACAAAATCTCTATCAATACCGCCGCAATTAAAAATCCCAACTTGATTAATCAAGTTAGTGAGAGATTTGGTGCGCAAGTTTTAGTTGTTTCTATCGATGCCAAGAGAGGCCGAACTAAATCTGGTTTTGAGGTAACAACTCATGGTGGTCGCAACTCCACGGGAATCGATGCTTTTGAATGGATTGAGCAGGCCATTAATCGAGGCGTCGGAGAGATACTTTTAAACTCAATGGATATGGATGGAACTAGAGCTGGCTACGATTTAGAGCTGATCAGAAGGGTCAGGCAGATCTCTTCTGTTCCGATAATCGCGAGTGGCGGGGCTGGCGACCTAGATGATTTCGGAAAAGCAATCGAATCGGGCGCAGATGCCCTGCTTGCTGCGAGTATTTTTCACTTTGGTATCTATCGAATTAGCGATGTCAAGCGGGACCTTTCTCGCAAGGGATTCACTGTGCGGCAGAGCTCCACTTTAGGGGAGAATTGACAGGTGCTACCCGAGTTATTGGCCACCTTCAAAGATGATCAGCAGTTACTACCTGCCATCGTTCAGGATGCCAATAGCAAAGAGGTATTGATGTTGGCCTGGGTGAACAAAGAAGCCTTGGAAAAAACCGCCACCACCAAACAGGCAACCTTTTGGAGTCGAAGCAGAAAAGAGATATGGGTTAAGGGCAAAACTTCTGGAAACCAGCAAGAAGTAATTTCAATTAAGTTTGATTGTGACTCTGATGCTTTTTTGTTTTTAGTTCATAGTCATGGTCCGGCTTGTCACACCGGAGAGAGTTCCTGTTTTCACTCAGAGATAACCCTTTAATCATGGATTTGATGTCTCTCGCGCAGTTTCGCGAATACGCCAGGAGTTTCAATGTAATACCAGTTGCCAAGCGGTTTGTAGCGGATGGCGAAACCCCGCTAGCTCTCTATAACAAATTAACTGGCAATCGCGAAAATAGTTTTCTGCTGGAGTCAGCAGAGCATGGTGGAGCCTGGTCTCGATACTCATTCATTGGTGTAAATAGCGAAGCTACTCTGACAGAGAAAGATGGCTTAGCGCATTGGTTAGGTGTAATGCCGGCTGGTGCGCCTAATCAAATTGATCCGCTCGAGGCTTTAAAGATAGCGAGCAAGCATTTGCGGTCACCAAAGATTCCTAGTCTGCCACCGTTGACTGGAGGCTTGGTCGGCTACATGGGTTACGACGCGGTACGAAGGCTAGAGAAACTTCCACAGGTGGCAAGAGATGAGCTACAGCTTCCGGAGATAGCCTTCATGCTCACTACAGATTTAGCGGTTTACGACCACTTGCACGGCACGGTCACTTTGATTGCCAACGCAATAAATTGGGATGGATCTGACGAGCGGGTAGATCAGGCATATGAATCGGCTTTATCCAGGTTGGTAAAGATGGAGAGTGCGTTGCATTCTGATACCAAGAGTTCAATTCTTGAACTACCTGAGCTCTCAGAATTGAATTTTGCTCGCAATATGGATAGCTCCACTTATAAAAACCACATTGCATCCATAAAGGAAGAAATAAAGTCTGGCGAGGCATTTCAGGTAGTTCTTTCGCAACGCTTTTCCATGGAGTGTGCAGCCGATGCAATAGATGTTTATCGGATGCTTAGATTGAGAAACCCTAGCCCCTACATGTATCTGTTTAGATTTGCAGATGGATTAAATATCGTGGGCTCTAGCCCTGAGGCGCTGGTTAAAGTTAATGAACGCGAAGTAATGGTTCACCCGATCGCTGGCACTAGAAAGCGTTCAGCTAATCCGGAAGAGAGGATCAACGACTAAGTGAAGAGCTTCTCGCAGATCCGAAAGAGCGCGCCGAGCATTTGATGTTGGTCGATTTGGGAAGAAATGATCTGGGCAGAGTTTGTGACCCGGGAACCGTTAATGTAGTTGAGTTTATGCAGATTGAAAGATACTCACATGTCATGCACATCGTTTCGACAGTAACTGGAGCTTTAGCCTCAAAGCACTCACCAGTAGAAGCGCTATATGCCGTTTTCCCAGCCGGAACTTTGTCTGGTGCGCCTAAACCACGGGCGATGGAGATAATTGAAGAGCATGAACCAACTCGTCGAGGTATTTATGGGGGAGCAATAGGTTATGTAGATTTCGTAGGGAACTTAGATACCTGCATTGCTATTAGAACTGCGGTAATCAAAGATGGAAAAGCTTATGTTCAAGCTGGTGCCGGAATTGTTGCCGATTCA
>RFSC01000081.1 GCA_009924185.1 Actinomycetota bacterium | reverse complement strand
GACGGAGGATAGCTGGTCCGTCGCGGGCCGGACTTTCCGATCACGCCTGATTGTTGGCACGGGCAAATATAAGGATTTTGCCCAAAATGCGGCGGCGCTGGAGGCCTCTGGCGCTGAAATCATCACCGTGGCTGTCCGCCGGGTCAACGTGTCAGACCCCAAAGCGCCGATGCTCACCGATTTTATTGACCCCAAAAAATATACCTATCTGCCCAATACGGCGGGCTGTTTCACTGCGGATGATGCGGTCCGCACGCTGCGCTTGGCGCGCGAAGCCGGCGGCTGGGATCTGGTGAAGCTGGAAGTGCTGGGCGAGGCACGCACGCTATACCCCGATATGCGGGAGACGCTGAAAGCCACGGAAACACTTGTTAAAGAGGGCTTTAAGCCCATGGTCTATTGTGTGGACGACCCCATTGCCGCCAAGCAGTTGGAAGAGGCTGGTGCCGTTGCCATCATGCCTTTGGGCGCGCCCATTGGCTCGGGCCTGGGTATTCAAAATCGTGTCACCATTCGCCTGATTGTGGAAGGTGCGAAGGTTCCCGTCCTTGTTGATGCAGGCGTTGCTGAGGTAAAGGTTCGCTCTGTTCTAACCTGCGATAGCAAGGTTGGACAGTGTGCCAAGTGCTATGGCCGCTCAATGGCCTCCGGCAAACTTGTTGATGTGGGCGAAGCGGTTGGAATTATCGCTGCTCAATCAATCGGTGAGCCAGGAACACAGCTCACCATGCGTACCTTCCACACTGGTGGAGCGGCATCGGCATCAGGTGACATCACACATGGTTTGCCACGTGTAGTTGAGCTCTTCGAAGCACGCACTCCAAAGGGTGTTGCACCAATTGCTGAAGCAGCTGGTGTTGTTAGCTTCCTTGAAGATGCAAAGGGTAAGAAGATCATCGTTACTCCAGAAGATGGAAGCGAAGCGGTTGCTTATCCAATTACTCGTCGTCAGAAACTTCTTGTTGAAGATGGAACCAAGGTCTCTGTAGGTCAGCAGATGGTTGTTGGTGCGATTGATCCTAAGCAGGTTCTTCGTATCCTCGGTCCTCGTGCAACTCAGACCCACTTGGTCCATGAGATCCAAGAGGTTTACCGTTCACAGGGTGTAGGTATTCACGATAAGCACATCGAAATCGTTGTGAAGCAGATGTTGCGTCGTATTACCGTTCTCGAACCAGGTGATACTGATTTGCTACCAGGTGAATTAGTTGATCACCTACGTTTCCAAGCCTCAAACCGCGAAGCGGTACAAAAGGGTGGAAAGGCTGCATCTGGTC
Organism: Actinomycetota bacterium; assembly: GCA_009924185.1. Lineage (GTDB taxonomy): Bacteria > Actinomycetota > Actinomycetes > Nanopelagicales > Nanopelagicaceae > MAG-120802. The sequence goes on along the minus strand of RFSC01000081.1, from coordinate 1,948 downwards.
GTCCAGAGCTTATGGGTATTACCAAGGCATCACTTGCAACAGAGTCTTGGTTGTCCGCAGCTTCATTCCAGGAAACAACCCGCGTTCTTACCGATGCAGCGTTGTCAGAGAAGAGCGATCCATTGCTTGGTCTCAAAGAGAACGTCATCATCGGAAAACTCATCCCAGCAGGTACCGGTCTGGCACGTTATCGCAACGTGCGAGTTGAACCTACTGAGGAAGCAAAGGCAGCGGTTTACGCAGCCTATGAAGAGTATGACTATGCACCGTTTGAAACCACTGGCTCCGGCGAAGCAGTTCGCTTGGATGATTACCAAGTTGGCGAAAACCGCTAGTTAATTAAGTAGTAAAAATAACCCCGGTCAAACTGGCCGGGGTTATTTCATTTGAATTACTAACTCTCTATTCTCGGCAGGTGAGCAAAAAGCTTCTCGCCTTGTTAATTGCCGGAGCTCTATTTCTAAATCCAATAGTAGGCGTTTGGGCTGCAGTCAAAAATGGATCGAGCTGCAAAAAGATTGGAGCTACGGCCACTGCGAAGCAGAAAACATATGTATGCGTGAAGGAAAAAAAGAAGAGTGTTTGGCGTCCAAAAGCCATGCCTGTCGCCACACCGAAACCTTCATCTCTGCCTACTCCAGCTCCTTCTCCAACCGAGACGCCTGCTCCAACTCCGACTCCAACGCCGTCAACAACGCCAAATGTAAATCCAGTTGATTTAGAGAGGTTAACTCTTGGATCTAATATTTCGTATCGACTAAACAATGGAGTTTTGGAACGCAGATCAGACCTAGGACTCTTTTTCAGTACCGATTCAAGGGATCAATCTTCCTTTTCTACAATAAGAGCTAAGGCTTTTGATGAGATTACAAAGATTAAAGGTAATCAAAGTTATGCAAACACTAAATTTGATTGGGATATCAGGACCAACTTTCCAACATTGATTGAAAAGTACAATGTCCAGCGATTGAAAGAGGCAGCGGCAGCTTTTGATGCGCTTTTCCAAAGCCCCATAACCATCAACGTTCTGCTCGCTACAGAAAAGGATGTTGAATATGTTTCCTCTCGCAGCCAGTTTTTTAGTGATTCTGTCGACCAATTGAAACGTCTGGGCACGTTGAGCGAGAAAAATGGGCAGGCCTGGATTACCGGAGGTGGAGGTTATTACACGCGAGAGGGCCGAACTGAGGGAAAGGTTTTTCTCGGTACAACTTCTTGGGCGAGTGCGAGTGTCTTCTATCCAGAGTGGATCCAAGTGGCTTCGCATGAGTACTTCCATGTAGTTCAGCAGTATTTTCAGTTCCCAAATGTTAGAGAGTATGACTCTGACTTCAATCAAAAGGTCCCGCAGCATTTCCGGGAAGGAAGTGCAAACTTTATTGGTTATGCACTTTCATCTACTAACTTAGGCTGGTACAGCGATGCAATGGATGTATCACTAATCAGGTATTGGAGAGGAACAGGTCAGGGAATCAACTCTAAAACCGAAGCTGACATGATTTCATTGCTCAGATTTACCGAGTCCCGGAACGATCCAAGAGCTTTTGAATTGGGCTATCCAATAGGAGCAATTTTCTGGGAATGGGTAGTAGGGACATATGGATACGACAAATTCACTGCGCTGATGAGAGAGTTTGGCAGATCGCCAAGCTTTAATGAATCAACAACTAAGATTTTAGGTATGGGCAAGGAAGAGTTGTATAAGAATTCTGCTCCCTATTTGTTATCAGTCTTCAATAGAGCCATTAACAATTAATTATGGCTTTAGAACAATCCGAATCGGATTGCCGATTTTCTTTTCTAGCTTTTCTAAAGCGGCGGCTGCTTGATCAAGCGGCATAACCTCTGAGATTGAGCCCTTTAGATTCAACTTTCCTTCTCTGACAAATTCAACTAACTCTATGGTGTGATGTGGTTCAGATCCATAGTGGCCGATAACTTGGGTGCG
>RFSC01000009.1 GCA_009924185.1 Actinomycetota bacterium | reverse complement strand
GTTGTAGCTAGCGCTGCAGAACTGCGTCAGCCACACCGCATTGCACGTTACATTGAAGAGTTGGCAACTCTTTACCATGGTTTTTACAATGATTGCCGAGTACTTCCTATGGGTGAAGAGCCAATCTCAGATATCCATCGCACCAGAGTTGTCCTTTGCGAGGCAACCAGACAAGTAATCAACAACGGTTTATCAATGCTGGGTGTTAGCGCACCGGAGCGGATGTAGAGATGACAACAAAGTTCAATCCAAAAATCTGGCCCTCAACTACAACAGAAAACTCGGGCGTCATCTCAGTAGGTGGTTGCTCTTTAACCTCCATAGCGCGTGAATTCGGAACACCGGCATTTGTACTGGATGAAGCGGACTTCAAACTCCGGGCCCAGCAATGGAAGAGCGCACTAGACAAGAACTTTGGAGCTAATGCAGGAACCGCTTACTACGCAGCAAAAGCCTTTATTTCCAAGGAGATTGCCCATTGGGTTGAGCAGAGTGGATTGGGATTAGATGTTTGTACTGGGGGAGAGTTAGCGGTTGCCAAAGCGGCAAAGTTCCCAGCCGACCGCATGGAACTACATGGCAACAACAAATCAGAAACCGAGATTGCAGATGCCATTGATTATCGAGTCGGAACCATTGTTATTGACTCACTGCAGGAGATTGAACGGGTCGCAAAGATCGCACACAACAAAGGCGTTGTACAAAAGGTTTTGCTGCGCTTGACCCCCGGGGTTGATGCCCATACTCACGAGGCAATCTCCACAGCACATGAAGATGTGAAATTCGGTTTTTCAATTGCATCAGGAGCTGCCTGGGATGCGGTGCTTTCAACATCAAAACATGAATCTTTGAGTTTGCAGGGCTTCCATGCCCACATCGGCTCACAGATTTTTGTGGCGAATGCATTTGAAACCTCTGCCGGCAGATTGATTGAAATGCTCGCCAAATACAAAACGCAATTTGGCAGTGAGCTACCAGAGTTAGATTTGGGTGGCGGATACGGCATCGCATATGTCGACACTGATAATCCCAATGATCCCAATTCAATTCTTGAGAATTTATCTGCAACAGTTACTGCTGAATGTCACAAACACAATTTGGCGGTGCCAAAGATATCTATTGAGCCCGGCAGAGCGATTGTTGGTCCAGCGATGATCACGCTCTATGAAGTTGGCACTACAAAAGAGGTTGTTTTAGAGGATGGATCAAAGCGTTGGTATGTATCGGTCGATGGTGGTATGAGTGACAATCTTCGTACCGCTTTGTATGACGCGGTGTACTCAATTAATTTGGTAAATCGCACCAGCTCAGCGCAATTGATTAGGGCACGTGTAGTTGGAAAGCATTGCGAGACCGGAGACATCGTGATTCATGATGTGCGACTGCCATCAGATATTGTGCCGGGCGACCTGCTGGCAACCCCAGCTACCGGTGCTTATGGCCGCAGCATGGCCAACAATTACAACCATATGGTTAGGCCACCTGTGATTTCAGTGCTGAATCAAACGGCACGCACCATCATTAGAAGGGAAAGCTACGCTGACCTTCTAGCCTTAGAGGTGGATGAGCCGCCCCGAAAAATCTCGGAGTAAAGCAGCCTTGAGAATGCTGAATAACAGGAAAAGGAGTTGATGATGAACGCAGCGATTACCACTTTAAATATGGGCATGTTGGGTTGCGGCGTTGTCGGCTCAAATGTCGCGCGGTTGCTGCAGGAGGATTCTGGGGATTTTGCCGCTCGCTCCGGTGCTACCTTAAAACTTAGCAAGGTAGCGGTTAAGAATTTAAATGCCAAGAGAGATTATGTGCCAAGTGAGATCTTGACCGCTGATGCAAACTCTGTTGTGACCGATCCCAACATTCAAATTGTTATTGAGGTAATGGGTGGAATCGAACCAGCACGCGAACTAATTTTGACCGCTATCAAAAATGGCAAATCAATTATTACCGCCAACAAAGCGCTACTTGCCATGCATGGTGCCGAGCTATTTGATGCGGCGGATAAAAATGGCGTTGATCTTTATTACGAAGCTGCAGTTGGTGGTGCGATTCCAATTTTGCGCCCGATGCGTGAATCAATCGTCGGTGACCATGTTCATCGCGTTATGGGAATTGTTAATGGAACTACCAATTACATTCTTACCAAGATGGATGAGGAAGGTTCAGCCTTCGCCGATGTCCTAAAAGAGGCGCAGGCGCTCGGCTTTGCCGAAGCAGATCCCACTGCAGATATCGAGGGTCATGATGCCGCTGCCAAAGCCGCAATTTTGGCGGGACTGGCCTTTCACACCAGAGTGTCATCTTCAGATGTTTACTGTGAAGGGATTTCAAAGTTAACGGCACGAGATGTTGCGGTGGCGCGCGATATGAATCATGTAATCAAGTTGTTAGCGATTGCAGAGTTGACGGCGGACAATCGAGTTTCAGTTCGAGTTCATCCGACATTGGTTTCCCGCCAACATCCTCTGGCCTCAGTGCGCAACGCCTTTAACGCGGTGTTTGTCGAGGCGGAATCAGCAGGAGAGTTGATGTTTTACGGCCGGGGAGCAGGCGGCGCTCCAACCGCTAGCGCAGTTCTCGGAGATTTGATTGCCGTAGCACGCAATAAAGCTCGAGGTGTCGGTTGCTGCGCTGACCAAAAGTGATGTAGTTAAAAATGTTGAAAGTGTTTTGCGAATCGAAGGAAGTGGCAAGTGAGCCTATTTAAGAAAAAAGGGGCGCATCAGTGGCGCGGCGTAATTGAGGAGTACCGCCACAGACTTCCAGTAAGTAAGAAAACCCCAGTTGTTTCATTATGCGAAGGTGGAACTCCACTTATTTATGCCTGTGTAATTTCAGAGATGTTGGATAACGAGGTCTGGCTAAAGTTTGAAGGCGCTAATCCAACTGGATCCTTCAAGGATCGCGGCATGACAATGGCGATTTCAAAAGCTGCTGAAGATGGCGCCAAAGCGGTTATCTGTGCTTCAACTGGCAATACCTCCGCCAGCGCTGCTGCTTATGCAACTAAAGCCGGTATGACACCGGTAGTTTTAGTGCCACAAGGAAAAATTGCAATGGGCAAACTGGCACAAGCAATCGCACATGGCTCGAAGCTGTTGCAGGTAGATGGAAACTTTGATGATTGTTTGGATCTAGCTCGAGAGCTTTCTGAAAAATACCCAGTCTCATTAGTTAACTCAGTTAATCCATATCGTATTGAAGGTCAAAAGACCGCATCCTTTGAGGTTGTTGATGCACTTGGCTTTGCTCCCGATATTCATGCACTCCCAGTAGGAAATGCTGGAAATATCACCGCGTACTGGAAAGGTTATAAAGAGTACAAAGCGGATGGAATTTCTAAGAGCCTGCCACAGATGTGGGGCTTCCAGGCAGAAGGTGCAGCACCAATTGTGCGTGGTGAGGTTGTAAAAAATCCTGAAACCATCGCAACCGCGATTCGTATTGGTAATCCAGCGTCTTGGGAGTTTGCAGTCGCTGCCCGTGATGAATCAAAAGGTGTTATAGATATGGTCTCTGATGAAGAGATTTTGAGCGCCTATCGCTTGGTGGCTGCCAAAGAAGGTGTATTTGTTGAACCTTCTAGCGCAGCCGGCATCGCTGGATTAATCAAGTACAAAGCGCAAGGTAAATTGCCCAAGAATAAAAAGATTGTCATAACCGTGACCGGAAATGGATTGAAAGATGTGCAGTGGGTACTTGATGGAGCTGCTAGCCCAACTGTAATTCCTGTTGATGTGCGCAAAGCCGCTGAAGTCATTGGATTGGCTTAAAGATGGCACGTGGCTTTAAAGATCGCTTAACTTACAAAGCAGCTCGCGGACTTGTGCTCTCTGGAAATACTTTGATGAATGATGAAGATTTGATTGCTTTGGCAACCGACCTAGAGGGACATCCTGACAATGTTTCTGCTGCAGCATTAGGTGGAGCGACTATTTCTTGGATGGAGAGTCGCGCTGGTGTTCCAACCGGTTGTGCCACAAGATTTTCAGTTGATCCAAGTATTCGTGCTTTAGTTTTAATGCCTAACACCCAGCTTTCAACTGGCAAAGCCCGCAAGATGTTGCCGGAGACAGTGCCACACAGAGATGCAACAATCAATGCCGGTCGTAGCGCGCTATTAGTTCATGCACTTTCAGTCAGGCCAGAGCTTCTTTTTGCAGCAACTGAGGATCACCTGCACCAGCAGTATCGACGTGAGGGAATGCCACGCTCCGTTGATCTAGTAAATAAATTGAGGGGCGCAGGAGTGGCAGCGATGATTTCAGGTGCCGGACCCTCGGTTTTGGTCCTACACACAGGTACCAGCGCCGAACATGATGACATCGTGCGCAGCGCAGGCGAGCATTTCAGGCCGCTGGATATTGAGGTAGCCACCAGTGGCGCCTCACTTTCTAACGTGTAAACCCCGTTCCAAAACAACCCTCAACCGCCATTGCCCGCAGCGTTTTTTGCGATTTTGGGGTAAGCCAGCCCTGCTGGTAGATTTCAGGCTCGTCGGGCGGCAACTGAGCCCACAATCTTTAAAAAATAATCAAAGTAAAAATCTTTACCCAAAACCTCATTAAGACTTATCAAAAGTCTGGAAAAGAAATTAAATGGCAGATACAAAAAATGCTCGGCGAGATTCTGGTGACCTTTCTGCGTTACTTCTCCCAGAGCTACGTAAGATCGCGACAAATCTTGGAATTGAAAATGCGGCGGATTTAAAGAAGCCTGACTTAGTTAAGGCGATTACCGATCTGCAAGCCGCAAACCGTGAAGCAGCAAAGGCAGAGCGCGAGGCGCGCCGTGCTGAGAGAAATCAACGTCGCAATCGCAACAAACAAGGTAATGACAACAACGAATCTTCCGAAGACTCTGATGAGGGAGAAGACGAAGAGGATTCAAACTCCAGCTCCTCTGACTCTGAAAATTCAAATAGCCGCGACAATGACCGAAGTGATCGCGGAGATCGCAATGACCGTGGCGATCGCAATGATCGCGGTAATGATCGCGGTAATGATCGCGAGTGGCGTAGAGATCGCCATCGCGACAGAGGTGGCCGTGATCGAAACAGAGATCGTGACCGCGGCGGACGTGACCGTGAAATCGTTTTGTCCGAAGATGATGTGCTGCTTCCCGTTGGTGGTCTGCTAGACATTCTTGATAACTACGCATTTTTGCGCACTGGCGGCTATCTGCCTGGTCCAAATGATGTTTATGTTTCCTTGCAGCAGGTCCGTCGCTATGGATTGCGCAAAGGTGATGTCATCACCGGTCAGGTGCGTCAACCACGCGAGGGAGAGCGCCGCGAGAAGTTCAATGCATTGGTTCGTCTCGACACTGTAAATGGCATGGAACCGGATAGCGCCCGTGATCGCGTGGAGTTTTCTAAGTTAGTTCCGCTTTACCCGCAAGAGAGATTGCGTCTAGAAACTCAACCCAACATTTTGACCACCCGTGTAATTGATTTGATTGCACCGATTGGTAAGGGTCAGCGCGGACTTATTGTGTCGCCACCTAAAGCGGGTAAGACCATGGTCTTGCAGTCAATTGCTAATGCAATCACTACCAATAATCCAGAGTGTCATCTAATGGTGGTTTTGGTTGATGAGCGTCCAGAAGAAGTTACCGATATGCAACGCTCTGTTAAGGGCGAGGTCATTGCCTCCACCTTCGATCGTCCAGCCGATGATCACACCACTGTTGCAGAGTTAGCAATTGAACGCGCAAAACGTCTTGTTGAATTAGGCCATGATGTAGTTGTTCTACTTGATTCGATTACCCGTTTGGGACGTGCTTACAACATCGCGGCACCAGCATCAGGTCGCATTCTTTCTGGTGGTGTTGATTCAGCTGCTTTGTATCCACCAAAGAAGTTCTTTGGTGCAGCTCGTAACATCGAAGATGGCGGCTCACTAACAATTCTTGCAACCGCGCTTGTTGAAACCGGTTCAAAGATGGATGAAGTTATCTTTGAAGAGTTCAAAGGCACCGGAAATATGGAGTTGAAGCTAGATCGTAAATTTGCTGACAAGCGCATCTTCCCAGCGGTAGATGTTGATGCATCAGGTACCCGTAAAGAAGAGATCTTGATGGGCCCTGAAGAGCTAAACATTGTTTGGAAGTTACGTCGCGTGCTTCATGCTTTGGATTCACAGCAGGCGTTGGAGTTGTTGCTTGAGAAGATGAAGGGCACCAAGTCCAATGTTGAGTTCTTGATGCAGGTCCAGAAGACCACGGTCGGACCCGATCAATCCCCTAAAGGCGAGTAAATCCAGCGCGGATTGGCTTGAACGGGGGTGGCTTGGGTAGCCTTCCTCTTCGTTAACGAGCTGGTTCACCGAAGGTTTCGGACCCAGCCCAACATAAGGAGTAACAATGAAGAAAGATATTCATCCTGAATACAAGGAGACCACAGTTACCTGTGGTTGCGGTGAAACCTTTAAAACCCGCTCAACCATTTCATCTGGTTCACTCTTCGTTGAAGTGTGCTCCGTATGTCACCCGTTCTATACCGGCAAGCAGCGCATCCTTGATACTGGTGGACGCGTAGCTAAGTTCGAAGAGCGTTTCAAGAAGCAACAAAACAAGAAGTAGCTTTCCTAACAAAGACCGTTGCTCTCGCATTTGGCGAGGGTGCGGTCTTTTGTTATTTATCAGAAATTTAGCGAGCATGATGGAAAGGGGTAGATGAGATGGCAGATAAAAAAGCTGATCGCTTTGCGACGATGCCAGAAATTCTTAAAGAGTATGAAACTCTAGAAGCTGCGATGGCCGATCCATCTATTCACGCCGATCAAGGTAAAGCTCGCCAATTAGGAAAGCGTTATGCCCAACTTGGTCCAGTAATTGCAGGCTACCGTGCTTACAAAAAGGCGGAGGATGATCTAGCTGCTGCAAAAGAGTTGGCCGAGGTTGATGAGGGTTTTGCCGCCGAACTTCCCGCGCTAGAAGAAGCTCTGCAAGATACAGCGGAAAAATTAGAGGAGCTGCTTTTGCCACGCGATCCAAATGATGATCGCGATGTGATTCTGGAGATCAAAGCTGGAGCCGGTGGTGATGAATCAGCGCTTTTTGCTGGTGATTTGCTGCGTATGTATCTACGCTTTGCAGAAAAGCAAGGTTGGAAAACAGAGATTATTGATGCCACCGAAAGTGATCTAGGTGGATATAAAGATATTTCAGTCGCAGTTAAAGCCCGTGGCGGTACCGAGCCCGGAAAAGCACCCTTTGCCAAATTGAAATTTGAAGGTGGCGTGCATCGAGTGCAACGGGTTCCAGAAACGGAATCACAGGGTCGAATTCATACCTCTGCTGCTGGTGTTTTGGTGCTTCCCGAAGCTGAAGAAATTGATGTACAGATAAATATGAATGAATTACGTATCGATGTGTATCGCTCATCTGGTCCTGGCGGACAGAGCGTTAACACCACCGACTCTGCGGTTCGTATTACCCATATCCCTACCGGAATAGTGGTTTCCTGTCAGAATGAAAAAAGCCAGCTGCAAAACAAAGAGTCAGCTTTGCGTATTTTGCGCGCCCGCCTTTTGGCTGCAGCGCAAGAGGCCGCTGATGCTGAGGCCGCTGCGACACGTAAGAGTCAGGTGCGCACCGTTGATCGCTCAGAGCGCATCCGTACCTATAACTTTCCAGAAAACCGTTTGAGTGATCACCGCGTTAATTTCAAAGCCAACAACCTTGATGCCGTACTTAACGGCGAGTTAGATGATGTAATCAACGCGCTTCTTGAGGCGGATAAAGCAGAGAAACTCGCAGCAGCAGAAGCCTAAATCTCATGAGCATTAAAGAGATTCTAAAAACAGCAAAGCAAGAGCTAGCTGAATTGGAAATCCCTGCGGTTGATGCAGAGTTGATGTTGGCCCATGTACTTGGCGCTAATCGAATGGATTTACATGCCAGAGAGTTCATTTTGAATCCGGAACAACAGGAGTTGTTTCACGAGATGGTGCAGGCTAGAAAGTCAGGAACTCCTACTCAGTACCTAACAGGGGAGGCACCATTTCGTTACCTTACTTTTTCGGTTGGTCCCGGGGTTTTGATTCCGCGGCCAGAGACAGAGTTATTGGTTGATGCCGCATTAGTAGAGATTGAACGGATTCAATCAGCGCCAAATATATCTTCGGTGCCTGATGTGAGCATCGTCGATTTGGGTGCTGGCAGCGGAGCAATTGCGATTTCAATCGCTCATGAAGCTACACAACGCAAGATGCCGGTTCATATTGTTGCGGTGGAGAAATCCACATCAGCGGTGGATTGGCTCAAGAGGAACATATCCCGCCACGAGGTTGATGTGCGGGTAATTCATGATGATGTATCAAATGCACTGCAAGGCGTTAAGTGCGACATTGTTGTAGCCAATCCTCCCTATATTCCAAATGAGACCGCTCTGCCGGATCTAGTCAAGCAAAATGAACCTCATGAGGCTTTATTTGGCGGCTCGGTGAATGGCATGCAAGCTCCACTTCAGTTTATTGCTGCCGCTACTCGATTGTTAAAGGGTGGGGGTTTGCTAATCATGGAACATTTCGAGAATCAGAGTTCGGCACTTGAGGAAGAACTTAGCCAGGATTATTCTGAGATTTCTCACTACACTGATTTAAATCAGAGACCACGTTGGATTACAGCACGCAGAAGGGAGCGGTGATGGCTGAGAGATATTCACTGCTCGATGGCGAAATTGATTTTCAGGAGTTGATTGAAAGAGCTGTTGCGGCGTTGCGAGATGGAAGGTTGATTATCGCGCCATTAGAACATGCTTATGTTTTTGTCGCTGATGCCTTCAATCATGCGGCCGTGAAGAAACTGCATTTGTTGCGCCAAGATGCCCGTGGCGTTGCGGCCCAAGTAATTGTGGGTGATATCAAGACGGTAAAGGGAATCACTAGAGAGTTTGGCCAAACAGTTAATGCAGTGTGTGAAAAGTTTTGGCCCGGACTCCTAACTGTGAATCTGCCACCTGCGCAAGGTTTGGTTTGGGATTTAGGAGATGAAAGAACTCTGGATGAGATTTCAATAAGAGTTCCAGAAGCGGATTTTGTACGAGAAGTTGCGTTAGCTTCGGGACCACTAGCAATTGGCGCTGCAGCGCTATCGGGACGTCCCGCTCCGAGAAAATCCACTTTCTTTCCCGCGTTAGATGGAGATTACGCCGCAGTATTTGATGCTGGTGAACTACCAGAAGGGGCAACCTCAACAGTGCTTTCCGCAAAGGATGATGGACTGATTTTGCGCCGCGCTGGAGCAATCTCACTCGCCGAATTGAGAGCCATAACCCCAAACATCGCGGTTCCCGCCTAGGATTTCAGCCATGTCTGAGAGCTTCTTTGGTCCTGATTTCACCCAGCTACAAAAACAAGATCCAGAGATAGCTGCCGTTGTTTTATCTGAGCTAGATAGACAGCGCAAAAGCCTTCAGTTGATCGCCAGCGAAAACTTCACATCACCTGCGGTTCTAGCAACACTTGGTTCAACGCTTTCCAATAAGTATGCAGAGGGTTATCCCGGCCGTCGCTATTACGGTGGCTGTGAAGAGGTAGACAAGGTTGAGGTAATTGGAATCGCTCGCGCCAAAGAGTTATTCGGTGCTGAACACGCAAATCTCCAACCACACTCTGGTGCTAGTGCAAACATCGCGGTTTATCAAGCATTCACAAAACCCGGTGACACTGTTTTGGCGATGTCGCTTCCGCATGGCGGCCACTTGACCCATGGTTCCAAAGTTAACTTTTCTGGCAAGTGGTTCAACGTAGAGTCATACGGAGTTCGTAAAGATAATGAACTAATTGATTACGATGAGCTGCGAGATACGGCCTTGCGGGTAAAGCCAAAGATGATTTGTTCCGGCGCTACCGCTTATCCCAGTTTGATTGACTTTAAGAGAATTCGCGAAATCTGCGATGAGGTTGGCGCAATTATGTGGGTTGATGCTGCGCACTTCATAGGTTTGGTTGCAGGAAAGGCGATTCCATCACCTGTTCCTTATGCCGATGTTGTTTCATTTACTACCCATAAGGTTTTGCGTGGCCCACGAGGCGGAATGATTCTCTCCAAAGCAGAGCATGCGGCAGCGGTTGATAAAGCTGTTTTCCCCGGCATGCAGGGCGGCCCAATCATGAGCGCTGTAGCAGGAAAAGCGGTTGCTCTCAAAGAATGCGCGACAGCTGAGTATCAAAGTTATGCCAAGAAAGTTATTGAAAATGCCAAAGCTCTGGCTGCAGCCCTGGAAAATGAGGGAATGCGCGCAGTTTCTGGCGGCACTGAAACTCATCTTGCCTTGATTGATATCCGCTCCACTGGAGTAAATGGCAAGGTCGCCGATGAAAGATGTGGCAAAGCTGGAATCTCACTGAATAAAAACGCGATTCCATATGACCCAGAAACCCCTGCGGTTACTAGTGGCATTCGAGTTGGAACACCTGCCACCACTACTCAAGGAATGGGTTTGCCGGAGATGTCACAGATTGCAAATCTGATCGCCCGAGCGATTAAAGAGGGCGATGATGAATCCAAGGCAAATTCAATTCGCCAAGAGGTTTACCAGCTAACTGCGAAGTTCCCGGTTTATCCAAGGTAATGCGCGAGTATTTACTAACTCTTTTAATTGCAGCTGTTTTAACTTACATGTTAACTCCGCTGGTTCGTGCCTTTGCGTTGCGTCAAAATGCGGTAGCCAAAGTGCGCGAACGAGATGTTCACACCGAAACTACGGCCCGTTGGGGCGGGGTGGCGATGTGGTTAGCGATGGGCTTAACCCTTTTAATTGTAGAAAATCTAGAGTTGGTTGGTAAGGCCTATAGCCGAGAACTTCTTGGGATTTTCCTAGCGGCTAGCTTTGTACTTCTCATAGGCATGCTTGATGATCGTTTTGAACTTGATGCGGTAACTAAGTTAGCTGGTCAAGGTTTGGCGGCAGCAATCCTGTTGTACTTCGGAATTCAAATTCTTTGGCTACCAATTGATGGAATTATTGTTCTGCCCACCAACATCGGACAATTGCTGACAGTTTTGGTGGTAATAGTCATCATTAATGCGGTCAACTTTGTTGATGGATTAGATGGCCTAGCAACAGGAATCGTTGCAATTTCCGCAGCTGCTTTCTTTGGCTTTTCATATTTGCTTGCGGTGGAAAATGGTTTCAGTCGAGCAGGCGCACCTTCATTGGTAACCGCGATCGTTATCGGAACCTGTATTGGCTTTTTGCCACACAACCTGCATCCTGCCCGGATATTTATGGGGGATTCCGGCTCAATGTTTTTAGGATTAGTGCTGGCTGCAGCGGCCATCACTTTGATGGGGCAAATCGATGCCAACGCGGTTTTCTCCGAGAATATTGGCCCGGCAGCGCTACCTCTCTTGTTGCCTTTCGCAGTTTTGGCGGTGCCATTGCTGGATTTGGGATTGGCGGTGTTACGCCGCGTATTGCGTGGCAAATCACCCTTTGCGCCAGATAAAGAGCATCTGCATCACAAGTTGATGTCATGGGGAAATTCCCAACAACGAACTAACACCATCTTGTATTTGGCGACAGCGATGCTCGCGCTCCCGGCGATGCTCTCAGCCTTTATTCCACTTTGGGGTGCGCTTCTGGTTGGGGTTGCACTTTTGCTTATTGCAATTTCGGTGACCAAGAGAAATGTCAAGAAATCCAAGAATAAAAATAGATCCTCCGCTGCTGAGTTAGAGAGAAATAAGCAATGAGCGAGCACTCCAGTACTAGCATGCTTAAAGGAGCAACAAAACCTGCGGTGATTGTTAGCACAGCAGTGATTTTGATTTCCTCATTACTCAAGGGGAGCGCAGGATTCTTTGCCGGCATACTTGCTTCATTTGTGGTTTTAATATTCTTTTCAGTATCACTCTTGGTTTCAAGGTTTACTAAGAACGCCGATCCAATAACTACATTTTCATTGGCGATGTTGTCCTATGTAACTAAATTGACCTTCGTTGCTATTTTGTTAATTGCGGTAACCCGACTCACCAGCGAAACAACAGTGGATCGCAGAAGTTTTGGAATTGGAGCCTTGGTGATCTCAGGCGCCTGGTTAATTGGCGAGATAAGAGCCTTTCTAAAGTTGAAGTTGGAGCTTGATATTTCGCCCAAGAAAGAGCCCGGGGAACCCGGAAAACCCGAGTAGGCTAATCTTCCTAGGCAGTCCAGCAGGTACCGGAGGAGAACATGAGCGAGAAACCAGGTGGAACCTCACCGCGTGGTGAGGACAATGCTTTCTGGACCATTTTGGGTTACATGATCTCCGGTTTAATGATTTGGGGCGGAATTGGCTGGGGCCTCGACCGCTGGCTCGGGACTGAGTACTTCCTAATGGGTGGATTGCTCCTGGGTATGGGTTCGGCGCTCTACCTAATCTGGCTGCGCTTCGGCCGTTCCTGAGAACCGCACCTGGGCCATGCTGGATTGGGCAGGGGAGGTTGGGATTTTTACCAATCAGGTCACACATTTCGATTTCTCAACTATGCGCTTTAACCCATAAGGTTGCGCCGTCTTGATCGAGAAGCAAGGGCTTAGCGGTTAAGGCTCGATACAGAGCAGGCAGTAAAAGCGAAGTCCCCACGAACGCAATGAGGAGTTTTTGGTGCTCGTCACTTACGCAGGTGAAGTCGGAAAAGATGCGGGCTTTAATCCCCCCGACGCCGGTGATTTCAACCTCCCACCATTTATTGAAGGCAATGCCTTCGCAACAAAACCAATTCTGCTCGCTTTTCTCTCAGTAATTTTGATTTCAGTTTTCTTCGTTCTCTCATCCCGTAAAGCAGCAGTTGTTCCATCCAAACTGCAGTTTGCTGGTGAGTCAATGTATTCATTTGTTCGAAATGATTTGGGCCGCGACATCATCGGCCGCGAATTTATGCGCTTTGTTCCATACCTATTTACCTTGTTTACCTTCATCATCGTAAACAACTGGTTTGGAATTATTCCGATGTTGCAGTTCCCAACAATGTCTCGTATCAGCTTCGCTTATGTTTTGGGAGCAATAACATTCTTTGTATTCCACTACGTTGGTATTCGTCATCACGGTTTCTTCAAGTACGCCAAAGACATTTTGTTTATGCCAGGTGTTCCAAAGCCGGTTTACATCTTGCTAACCCCGATTGAGCTTGCAACTTATTTAGTGGTTCGCCCACTAACTATTTCGCTGCGTTTGTTCGCAAATATGTTTGCTGGACACCTTCTACTTCTCATCTTCATGCTCGGCGGCGAATACCTGCTGCAGGGTGCGCTTGTAATGAAGCTGGCCAGCCCAGTCGCATTTGTGTTGGCTATCGCTCTCACATTTTTTGAGTTTTTGGTGCAGTGCCTTCAGGCCTACATCTTTACTTTGTTAACCGCGTTGTACATAGCAGGAGCGCTGGCTGATGAGCACTAATCACCTTGCTGGCAGCTCCAAAAACACTCTAGATCTACTCACGGTAGCGCTCGGTTACCGTGTTGGAATATAAGAATAAGGAAGGGTAAGAAAATGGAAGGCTCACTTAACCTCGTAGGTTACGGTCTTGCAGCAATTGGACCAGGCCTCGCAGTCGGAATGATCTTCGCTGCTTACATCAATGGCGTTGCTCGCCAACCAGAAGCACGTAGCGTTCTACAACCAATCGCGTTCCTTGGCTTCGCGATGGCTGAAGCGCTTGCACTATTCGGTCTCGTTTTGGCATTCGTTCTCTAGGCGCCAACACCTAAACCGTGCGTTCAACCACCATGAGTTCAATTGAATTAGCAGCAGGCGGCGAGCTCAATCCGCTGATTCCGCATACCGCGGAAATCATCGTTGGCTTTGTTGCTTTCTCGCTTCTCTACTTGGTCATTCGCCGTAACGTCGTACCGCGCTTTGAAAAAGCTTTTGCAGAGCGCACCGATGCGATTCAAGGCGGAATGGAACGAGCAGAGAAGGCGCAGAAGGATGCCGAAGCTGCTCTAAACCAATATCAAACCCAACTTGCAGAGGCTCGTAGCGAAGCTCAAAGCATTCGCGAAGATGCCCGAGTTCAGGGTGCTGCAATCATCGAGGAGATGCGTGCCAAGGCTCAAGAAGAGGCTGCACGTATTACCGCCACCGCACAAGCTGCGATTGAAGCAGAGCGTCAACAGGCAGTGAAGTCACTGCGCAATGAAGTTGGTGCCCTTGCTACCGAGCTCGCATCGAAGATCGTTGGCGAAGCACTTGATGATCAAGTCCGTCAATCAAGAATCGTTGATCGATTCCTTGAGGATTTGGAGAAGAGTAAGTAATCATGACTCAATCAACTTCAACTGGTCTGCCGGTTTTCGGTGGCGTTAGCCGTGAATCAAATGCGGCTGCACGTCGTGTGCTTGATGGCATCCTTAAGGATTTGTCTACTGAGCAAACCGCAAAGTTAGCCAGCGAGATTTTTGAAGTTGTAGCGGTACTTGATTCCTCAACTCCACTTCGTCGCGCGATGACCGATGGTTCACGCGAGGCGGCAGCAAAATCCAAGCTGGCCTCCGATCTCTTTGGAAAATCCGCTTCCGCTCCAACCCTCAAACTGGTTTCTGAGTTGGCCGGCCTACGTTGGTCAAGCCCTTCCAACCTGGGTGATGTTCTGGAGCAGCTGGCTATCGAGGCTGAAGCTTCAGCGGCGAATTTGGCAGGGGATTTGGATCGCCTTGAGCAGGAGCTGTTTGAGTTTTCCCAGATCGTCATCAGTGATGGTGAATTGAGGCAAGCTCTTAATGCCAGCAAGTTCTCTAGCGAAAGTAAGAGAGTTTTAGTTGCAAAGATCTTTGGTGGAAAGGTCGGAGCATCTACCACTCGCGTTATCTCACATTTGGTTGGTGGATTACGAGGAAGAAATATTGAACGCACTATTTCTTTTTACTCCGCAGCCATTGCAGCACGTCGCGAAAGAGTTATCGCCTATGTTCGAGTAGCGGTGGCGCTAAGCGATGCACAAAAGGATAAGTTAACTAAGAGCTTGTCACAAAAGATTGGTCAACCTGTTCGCTTGAACGTGGAGATTGATCCAACAGTTTTGGGTGGCTTTGCCATCCGATTTGCAGATGAATTGATTGACGCCTCAATCGTCAGTCGTATGGCCGACGCGAGCAGAGCGCTCGCAGTATAGGGAGAGTAATCATGGCGGAACTCACGATCCGACCCGAAGAGATTCGTGATGCCTTAACAAACTTTGTTAAGTCATACGATCCAGGTGTTGCGGCGCGCGATGAAATCGGAACCGTTGTTGAAGCGGGCGATGGAATTGCTCGTGTTGAAGGACTACCTTCAACAATGACCAATGAGCTTCTTAAGTTTGAGAATGGAACACTAGGTCTGGCGCTTAACCTTGATGTGCGCGAAATCGGTGTGGTTATTCTTGGTGAATTTACAGGAATTGAAGAAGGAACAACTGTTCGTCGTACCGGTGAAATTCTCTCCGTACCAGTCGGCGATGGCTTCCTTGGTCGTGTAGTTGATGCACTCGGCCGTCCAATTGATGGAAAAGGCGAGATCAAAGCGGAAACCACCCGTGCTCTCGAACTACAGGCTCCAACTGTTGTTCAGCGCCAACCAGTTAAGGAGCCTTTAGCAACCGGTATTAAAGCTATTGATGCTATGACCGCAATCGGCCGCGGACAGCGTCAGCTAATCATCGGTGACCGTCAGACCGGAAAGACCGCGGTTGCAATCGACACCATCATTAACCAGCGCGAAAACTGGAAGAGTGGCGATAAGAAGAAGCAGGTTAAATGTATTTATGTTGCGATTGGTCAAAAGGGTTCAACCATCGCATCTGTTAAGGCGGCTTTGGAAGAAGCTGGCGCGATGGAGTACACAACAATCGTTGCGGCACCAGCCTCTGATCCAGCAGGTTTCAAGTACCTAGCTCCTTATACCGGGTCTGCAATTGGTCAGCACTGGATGTACAACGGTGGCCATGTACTAATTGTTTTTGATGATCTGTCAAAGCAGGCTGAGGCTTATCGCTCAGTTTCCTTGTTGCTACGTCGTCCACCAGGACGCGAGGCGTATCCAGGAGATGTCTTCTATTTACACTC
>RFSC01000080.1 GCA_009924185.1 Actinomycetota bacterium | reverse complement strand
GGATTCGGGGGTTGTTGTAAAAACTGTAACTGAAGTTACCGGCTCACCTGAGTTATTAGGCGGCAGAGTAAAAACCCTGCACCCCTTGATTCATGCCGCTTTGTTGGTTGATCAAAACAATCCCCAGCAGCTGGCTGAATTAAATGGTTTCGGTGCCATAGATTTGTTAATAATAAATCTATATCCCACCTCCGGCTTTGATATCGGAGGTCCTGCTCTAGCTAGAGCAGCGGCTAAAAATAATGAACATGTAGCGGTTATTAGTTCACATAAACAGTACTCAGAGTTAAAAGATGCCTTGAAATCCGGCACCACTTTAGAGCAGCGTAAAAAGTGGGCGGTTGCCGCCTTATTGTTAACTGCTCAATATGATTTAGCTTTGGTGAGGGAGCGCTCAAGCCAACTGCGCTATGGCGAAAATCCCCATCAAGTTGGCGGGCTTGCCACCAACAATCCTCATCTCGTTCTGCAAGGCAAAGCGATGTCATTTAATAACTATTTGGATCTTCAGGCAGCATCAGAACTGGTACGCAGCTGTGAATCAGCGGTAGCGATAGTTAAGCATGGAATTCCATCTGGTTTAGCAAAATCCGAGAGCGCTACAAAAGCTTTTCAAGCGGCTTGGGCCTGCGATCCCATTTCAGCTTTTGGCGGCGTTGTAGTTTCAGATTTAGAGATAGATAGAGATTGCGGACAAGAGATCATTAAGGGATTTGTAGAGGTAGTAGCAGCCTCAAAAATTACCGAAGCGGCGCGTGAGGTTTTTGCAACTAAACCAAACCTTAGGGTTATTGAATTATCAGAACCAGCCAGAGAAGATTTTGTGGTAAAGCAGATTGATGGTGGCTACCTTTTTCAAAGCCATGATGATTTCAATAATCCCGGTGACCTTTTTGATAATTGGAAACTTGTAACGGGTGCTCCAGTTGATGAACAAAAGGCGGCGGATTTGCTTTTGGCTTGGCGTATTGCTGGCCAAGCACGAAGCAATGCGGTGGCTATAGTTAAAGATGGTGCCGCAATTGGGATAGGCGCGGGAAGTGTAAGTAGAGTTGACGCTGCTCAATTAGCTATCTCCAAAGCCAATAAATTCAACAAATCACAACTTCCGGGCAGTGTGGCGGCCAGTGATGGATTCTTTCCATTTCCTGATGGGGTTGAAGCCTTAACCGCCTCTGGGGTAGTTGCAATCGTGCAGCCCGGTGGCAGCATGAAAGATGATGAGGTGATTGCAGCCGCTAAAGCGGCTGGAGTAACTATGTATTTGACCAACCAACGTCACTTCTCACACTAAAATTCCTTCATGACTATGGCGCGAATTCTTGATGGCAAATCATGCGCCAAAGCAATCAAATCTCAGATAGCACAACAAGTTACAGGCTTGGCCAATAAACCAGGGTTAGGGACGATTCTGGTTGGTGATGATCCCGGTTCACAGGCTTATGTAAATGGTAAGCACAGAGATTGTGCAGAGGTGGGAATAAGTTCTATTCGAATAGATCTACCAGCTTCTGCTTCTCAACTCGATGTTCTAAAAGCGATTAAAGAGTTGAATGATGCTAAAGAGTGCACTGGGTACATTGTGCAACTGCCATTACCGCGTGGTATCGATACCAATCTCATTCTGGAGGCGATTGATCCAAACAAGGATGCTGATGGATTACATCCCATTAACCTCGGGAGGTTGGTTTTGAACCAGCCAGCACCAAGACCATGCACCCCAAGTGGAATTATCGAGTTGCTGAAGCAGAATGATATTTCTTGGAATGGCAAGGATGTAGCGATTATCGGACGAGGCACGACAGTGGGCCGTCCATTGTCATTAATGCTGAACAGTAAAGAAATAAATGCAACAGTAACAAACCTTCATACTGGTTCTAAGGATTTGGCCTCTCACACCAAGAGAGCGGACATTGTGATTGCGGCAATCGGCCAATCTCACTTTCTGACCGCTGAAATGATTAAGCCAGGGGCGGTTGTTGTAGATGTTGGGATTACGAGAACTCAAAGTGGATTACAAGGGGATGTTCATCCAGATGTAGCTCAGGTTGCAGCGGCAGTAACTCCGATGCCGGGTGGAGTTGGACCTATGACTAGAGCCATGTTGCTCAACAATATTTTGAGTATCGCGCAGGCCAAGGTATGAAATTAATTTCATATTTGATTGGACTGGCCGGAATTATCATCGGAGTCCTGTTCTCGGTTCGAGTCGGCGCTCTCACCATCGCTGCGGCCCTTGCGGTTTTTGTGCTCCCTGATTTCCGACAGTTGCGAACTAGCGAAAAAATCATCCCGGCCGTGTTATTTGTGTCCCTGATAACAATCGCATTGGCGCTACCCCGACGCTAGAAGGTAGGTTTCGCGCCATGAGCAGATCTGGAAAAGTCACTGTAGTTGGCGCCGGTTTCTATGGTTCGACCACCGCCTTGCGCCTTGCCGAGTACAACATCTTTGAAACCGTTGTCTTAACCGACATTGTCGAAGGTAAACCCGAAGGCCTGGCACTAGATATCAATCAATCAAGATCCATTGAAGGTTTTGAGACAAAGGTAGTTGGTGCAACAACCACAGCTGATGGCCAAGGTTATGAAGCAACCGCTAACTCTGATGTTGTTGTGATCACCGCTGGCCTACCACGCAAGCCTGGTATGAGTCGAATGGATTTGATTGGAGTTAATGCGGGAATTGTTCGCGGTGTTGCAGAGAATATTGCCAAGCATTCTCCAAACGCTGTATTGATCGTGGTTTCAAATCCACTTGATGAGATGACAGCGTTGGCACAAATTGCATCAAAGTTTCCGCACCACCGAGTCATGGGACAAGCTGGAATGTTGGACACTGCTCGCTTCACCCATTTTGTAGCGGAGAAGTTAAATGTGCCAGTTGCATCGGTAAAGACTTTGACTCTAGGCAGCCATGGCGACACGATGGTGCCGGTTCCAAGCCGCTGCACAGTTGATGGAAAACCACTTTCAGAGAAGTTAAGCGCTGCTGAGATTGATGAATTAGTAACTAGAACCCGCAATGGTGGTGCAGAGGTAGTTGCATTACTAAAAACCGGTTCTGCTTATTACGCACCTTCCGCTGCTGCTGCTCGTATGGCACGTGCTGTTATTCAAGATACTGGTGAGGTTATGCCGGTGTGCGCCTGGGTTGATGGTGAGTATGGAATTTCCGGTGTTTATCTCGGAGTTGAGGCTGAAATCGGCCGCTCCGGTGTCAAGAAGGTTGTAGCTGGAAACCTAACTGATTCAGAGCTAGCCGAGCTTAAGGTGGCTGCTGAGGCGGTACGGGCAAAACAGGCAGATGTTAAGGATCTCTAGAAATAACAAGTTAAGAAAGGTG
>RFSC01000079.1 GCA_009924185.1 Actinomycetota bacterium | reverse complement strand
GCATCACATGCATCAGAGGTGGTGTTAAGTCCGCGGTAAATGCTGGCGATTGTCGCGCGCTTTTTTAGCGCGAAATCAACATAGGCGCGTTTGGACCACATAGGTGAAGGATAAAGCTAAAAACTTAACTACGCTTTCCATGTGAATTTTAGGGAGGCGTTAAGGAAAACCGCAGTAGGGCGGTTGCTCGCAGTTCGTTGGATGGGCCAATTAACCGATGGCATCTTTCAATCTGCGCTGGCCTCCTTTGTTTTGTTTTCGCCAGAGCGCCAGCCTGATGCAAAGTCGGCGGCGGTGGCATTTGCGGTTGTGTTGCTGCCTTACTCATTAGTGGGGCCTTTTGTTGGAACTATCTTGGATCGAGTTTCTAGACAACGGGTTATTTTGTTCTCTAATTTATTTAGAGCATTTACCTTGATTTTTATCGCAGGGTTGGTGCGCAATGGAGCAACCGGTATTGAGTTAACAATCTTTGTTTTGCTCGCATTTGGTGTGAATCGTTTGATCTTGGCGGGATTGTCCGCTGGTCTGCCGTTGTTGATCGATGTCTCGGGTACTCAAGGTCGAAACAATTTGGTCTCTATCAATGCGACCGCGGTTACCGGTGGAACGGTTTTTGTAGTTCTGGGTGGTGGAATCGGAATTGGTTTGCGTGGGCTATTGGAAGGCCAGATGAATGCGAATCAAGCTGATGGCATTTTGATAACTGTGGCCGCTACCTGCTTTTTGATTGCTGGATTACTAGCGCTGCGATTGAAGAAGGAGCAGTTGGGGCCGCTGCCTCATGAGCTAAGACAGCAGAGTATTGGTGCGGCGTACCAGGAGATGGTGGCCGGTGCGAAGTTTCTCTATCAAATCAGGGATTGCTTCCTTGGCATCACAGCTACCGCGGTGCAACGTGGTGGTTTAACAGCGCTGACTTTGATGGCGCTGTTGCTAAATCGCAACACCTTTAATGATCCAGCCAATCCTGAGAGTGGATTAGCAGGCTTTGCCTTTGCGATTACGATCGCTGGAATTGGCATAACTATTGGTGCGGTGATTGCACCATTTGGGGTGCAGCGTTTTGGCAGGCATGCCTGGATCCGCTACTCGCTGTTTGCCAGCGCGGTACTTCCAATCGCGTTGGCCTTTGAGCAAAATGAGTTTTTCTTAGTAGCAACTGGATTTTTCACCGGCATGGCGGGACAAGGTGTAAAAGTCACCAATGATGCTTTGGTGCAATCCAAGATTGTCGATGAGTATCGCGGTCGAGTCTTTGCGGTTTACGATGTAATGGTAAATGCTGGAATTGTTAGTGGTGCGATCATCGCCGCATTTGTTTTGCCAGGTGATGGTGTTTCATCGGTACTACCAACTTTAATTGCGATTACCTATGTGTTGGTTGCTTTAGTGTTGCTGCGACCAAAACAATTTAACTCTGATTTTTAGCCCACCAGTTTCGTAACTCTTGTTCTGCGCGCTCGGCACCAAGTGGTCCATGCTCTAGTCGCAACTCAAGAAGATACTCATAAGCCTTGCCGATTATTGGTCCAGCCGGAACACCAAGTAGTTGCATAATCGCATGACCATCTAGATCAGGTCTGATCTTTAGTAACTCTTCCTGCTCCATAAGTGTTTGAATCCGATTTTCTAAATCATCGTAATGAGCGGCTAAACGCTCAGCTTTTTTGACATTACGGGTGGTGCAATCAGCGCGGGTTAAAACATGTAGATGGGTTAACAGATCACCGGCATCACGAACGTAGCGGCGCACCGCAGAATCAGTCCACGCTCCATCGCCATAACCATGAAAACGTAGGTGTAAAAACACCAACTGGGAGACCTCTTCAACGATGTGATGGTCAAAACGCAGCTTTTTTAAACGCTCTTTTGTTAGTCGAGAGCCAACTACCTCGTGGTGATGAAAGGAGACCCCACCACCAGGAATTAAGGCTCTGGTCTTTGGTTTACCGATGTCATGCAACAAAGCGGCAAGGCGGGAAACTAAATTCTTTCCACCTAGCCGGTGCTCTAGCGCTATGGATTGCTCTAACACCGTAAGGCTGTGTTCGTAAACATCTTTGTGATGATGATGTTCGTCAATCTCAAGGCGCAGCTTTGGAATCTCCGGTAAAAACTTTTCACACAATCCAGTGTCTACCAAGATTGTAATTCCAATACGGGGATTGTCGGAGATTAAAGTCTTTACAAACTCATCACGGATCCGCTCGGCAGAGATGATAGATAGGCGATCTGCCATATCCTTCATAGCATTTAAAACATCATCTTCTATCGCGAAATTTAACTGTGCAGCAAAACGCGCAGCACGCAACATACGAAGTGGATCATCAGAGAATGAAACTTCAGGTTTGGTGGGGGTGCGCAAAACTTTGCGCAGTAAATCAGTTACACCATTGTGAGGATCGATGAACTCTGGTTGCTCGGTAGTTAACTCAATTGCCATTGCGTTGACGGTAAAGTCGCGGCGCAACAAGTCACCTTCGATATTGTCACCAAAGTTAACCTCTGGTTTGCGGGAATCTGCTTCATAACTGTCGGCGCGATATGTTGTGACCTCAAAAGTTATTTCAGATTTCTTTGCACCGATGGTGCCGAATTTAATTCCGACATCCCAAATATCATCAGCCCATTTTTTTAAAATCTTTTTGGTTTCTTCAGGTTTTGCATTTGTTGTGAAATCTAAATCATTTCCGAGTCGATTTAATAAAGCATCACGAACTGGGCCACCAACGAGTGCAAGACGGAAACCATTTGCTTTGAACTGCGCTGCGAGATCAAAGGCGAGCGGGGCGCGCTCACGCAAAGCTGAGATGGCAATCTCACTTGCCGCAGAGTGTGGGGTTTCCATATGAGCCTAAGGTTACCGACCAGCCTCGAACAGTAGGCTTA
The DNA here is from genome assembly GCA_009924185.1 of Actinomycetota bacterium. Classification (GTDB taxonomy): domain Bacteria; phylum Actinomycetota; class Actinomycetes; order Nanopelagicales; family Nanopelagicaceae; genus MAG-120802. The sequence continues at coordinate 687 of RFSC01000079.1, read as the reverse complement.
CCTTTATGACCCCGGCACCTAGTGCGGGCGGCGAAGAAGTTAAGAAAAAACGGAGGCGCAAGCGTTCCCGTTCTAAATCTTCACAACGCTCACACCCACATTCGCAACAGAAAAAACCGGCGCGGCAGAGCTATGCCCGCAGAGTTGATGAGGTGAGCGCTGGTGGTTTGGTGGTTGATGCATCCGGCACAAAAGGTTTATTAATCGGTCGTATCGATGCCAAGGATGCAAAACGGGAAAGGTTGTTGTGGTCACTTCCTAAAGGTCACATCGAAGAGGGTGAAACTCCAGAGCAGGCGGCGGTGCGTGAGGTTTTGGAGGAGACTGGAATTGAAAGTCAGATTGAGAAATCACTTGGGGTAATTGATTTCTGGTTTATGGCATCAGGCAAAAGAATTCATAAAACCGTTCACCATTATTTATTTAAAGAGGTGGGCGGCAAGATCGCGCCACAGGTCTCTGAGGTTGATGATGTGCGTTGGTTTCCTCTGGATGAAATTGTTAGCAAGTTGGCATATCCTGATGAAAAGAAGTTGATTGCTAGATCTAAGGAGTTGTTGTCATGAGACGACTGCTTAGTGTTTTTACAGCTGCTTTATTTGTTGTGATTGGAATGCCTGCGGTACAAGCTAACACTTTGATTACATTGAGTGCGCCATCTACCAGATTGGCTGATGGCAGATTTAT
>RFSC01000078.1 GCA_009924185.1 Actinomycetota bacterium | reverse complement strand
TAGTTACGCGGTTTCGATTACCGTCGCCCGCTCCATTCTTTTCATCAACCCGTAATGCTTCCGACCAGCGTAATAACGGCAGTACCGGTTACAGCCATTGCATCTGACCTAGTGCCAGCCATTCCGTCAATTAGGTTTACGGCGAGTGAAGAATTCGTAGAGCCGACTGAGATAGTTCCAATCACCAAGAATTGACTCCCTGTCCAAGGTGATCCATTCTTGAAATCGTCCACGTTTGAAACCACGTAGTTGTAAACAACCGTGTTACCTGTTCCGCTTGAATATATTTCCAAACCAATTCTTGAAAGCGCTGAATTGGTTTTTCCTCGAACAGCAATTTCGAACTTGTATTTTCCACCAGCAACTAATGTTCCAAAATATGCACTTAAAGCAGAAGTGTTTGGTGTATTTGTTTGCAAAGTAAAGTTTGGAACAGCCACGACTTGAACTTCGGATGGTCCTGTCGCACCCGTTGCGCCAGTTGCGCCAGTGGCTCCAGTTGCACCGGTTGGTCCTTGTGCGCCAGTAGTTCCAGTGTCACCTTTTAATCCTTGCAAACCTTGTGGACCAGTTGCGCCTGTATCACCTTTGTCTCCCTTGTCGCCTTTTACTCCTGCTGCACCAGTTGCGCCAGTTAAACCTGCGGCACCTGTTAATCCGGTTGGACCTGTTAAACCAGTATCGCCCTTATCCCCTTTGTCACCCTTTAAACCTTGTGCGCCAACTAATCCTTGCAATCCAGTTGCACCGGTCAATCCAATGTCACCTTTATCTCCTTTCGCTCCGGTATCACCTTTTTCGCCCTTATCGCCCTTATCGCCCTTATCTCCCTTTTCGCCTTTCTCTCCTTGTTCTCCTTTGTCTCCCTTTTCTCCACGCGATCCTGTTGCGTTATTTCCTGAAGATCCTCGCTCGCCTGGTTTTCCGTCATTGCCGGCTGGGCCTTTGAGACTTACAGAAGATGGCCAACGATTATTGTTCTTTGGGCCGTAAATGTTGAAGGTAGTCACGTCAATATAAAAATCACCGTTAATACCTAGGCTCGCAGCTGGTGCTCCTTTTCCGCTGAGCACCGTGTTAGCAATTGATTTGTTTGTTCTTCCAGCAGAGTTTGCAGGCATAAAAGAATTACTTGTAATCAATACAAATGTCGCTAGCATTGACACAATTCTCATTTGACTGGTCATGTTGCACTGTCCTTCGAATTTGAACCTCGATCTTTTCGAGGCGTTTGAATATGAATAGTCAATGACTTAGATTGCAATTAACAGGTCGATTTTTCTCTGTGAATTCACAGGTTTTGAGCGTATAACGTTTAGTAAACGCTCAGAATTCTGATGTGTCTCTCATAAAAAATGTCTAGCGCGTTCAACCTTTGGGAGTTCCATTCATACATCGAATACGAGGGTGTTCGATGCAATAAATCAGAAAATATATCGAGTAAGGAGTATGAATGAAGAAAAAGATAATCGCAGCGACAGTAGTTGCTGGTTTAACGTTGGCACTAGGCACTGCTGGTGTTGCATCTGCTCACGACAACAAAATGGGCAGAGGAGAGAAGGCTGCAGCGGCGCTAAGTGATCTTGTATCTAAGGGCACTCTGACACAGGCTCAGGTTGATGCAGTAAAGAAAGCCCTGTCAGATGCACGTGATGCAGCTAGAGCTTCGCATGATGCTATGCACGCAGAGCGAAACAAGATCATTACTGACACTCTTGGTATCGATGCTGCGACTTTGAAATCAAGACTGCAGGCTGGTGAGTCACTTGCAGCAATTGCGGGCGCTAAGAAAGATGCCTTGATTGATGCACTTGTTGCCTATGAAACCAAAGAGATAGATGAAGCTGTCACTGCAGGAAAAATAACTGCTGCACAAGCCACAAATCTCAAGGCAGGTCTAAAGACTCGAATCAATGAGCGGGTTGAAGAGGTGCGAGGATTTGGTAAACACTCCGGAAAGGGCAAGGGCAAAGGCTTTCATGGAGAGCACGGACCTAGAGGCAAAGGACATGGCCGCGACGACCGCTAAGCCTTGATCCACAGTTCTTTCATTTAAGAACTCTCCTAGGTCAGAAACCGCTGGCAGAAATGCCAGCGGTTTTCTTTTTTCTTTGAGAAAGTAGGCCGGTGAAAATACACATTGGTAGCGATCACGCGGGGCTTGAATTTAAGAACAAGATTGTTGAGCATTTGAGGGCTCAGGGTCATGAAGTAGAAGATCACGGACCGCACATTTATGACGCTCTCGATGATTACCCAGTGTTTTGTATTCCTGCTGCAGAGGCAACCGCCAGAGAGGCGGGTTCTTTTGGAATTGTGCTTGGCGGTTCAGGAAATGGCGAGCAGATGGCCGCCAACAAGGTTAAAGGTGTTAGAGCGGCATTGGTCTGGAGCGTAGAGACCGCCAAGCTAGCTCGCGAACACAATGATGCCAACGTGATTTCAATTGGTGGCCGAATGCATGATGAAGAGTTCTGCTTGAAACTAGTTGATACCTTCTTGGCCACGCCATTTAGTGGAGATGAAAGACATGTTCGAAGAATTGGACTTATGTCGAAGTATGAAAGGGATGGAAAGCTTTAAGATTTTAAGTAGTACTCAAAATCTGTAACTACATGCTCTTTTGTTATTCCTTTGCTTTCAAATTTAGTTAGCGGACGCCATTGTGGTCTTGGAATTACTCCACCTCTGAAATTTGGGTTTGCGGCAAAGTTTTTTTCAATCTCTTGAGCGTATGGATACCAATCAGTTGCAATGTTTATCCGTCCCCCAGGCACTAACTTCTTGGCCATGATCTCTATAAATGCTGGTTGCAAAAGCCGGCGCTTGTGTTGTTTCCGCTTTGGCCATGGATCTGGAAAGAAAATGTGGAATGCATCAATTGAATGATCATTGGTGTGCTTTGTTAGAACTTCGAAAACATCTGCGTTGATAATTTTTAGATTTCTTACACCTAGGTTTTCAGCTCGGATTATCAAGGCTCCGATTCCTGGTTTATGAACCTCGACCGCTACATAACCGCTGTCTGGATTGTTTGCCGCAATCTGAGAGGTCGCTTCACCCATTCCGCTGCCAATCTCAAATACAACCTCTTTTGGTTTCAAGGATGGAAATAGTTCTTTGGGATTGATGGTGCCTTGCAAAGGAATTTCAAACTTGTTCCAATGGTCGTAAAGGGCTTCTGATTGCGCCTTTGTCATACGTTCGCCCCGCAGCCGGAAGCTACGTAGGCGGAACTGGCCCTCTGTGACTTGCTCCATAGTGGCAAAGAGTGCCATCTCTGCTTGGATACGCGCATGCCTGGAATCAATATTTCGCGCGCTGAAGCCGCAGAACGTTCATCACACCTATCTATTAAGCACTATGACGTGACCCTAGATGTCACAACTGGCGAGGAAACCTTTATCGCCAAAACTGTTGTCACCTTCACCTGCAACAAACCGGGTTATGACACCTTTATTGATGCCGTGGGCAAGAGAGTCATCTCTGCAACACTTAATGGTTCGCCAGTAGATGTTTCGAACTACGATGGCGAGAGCGTTTTCCTAAAGAATTTGCAGGCCGAGAATGAATTAATTCTCGA
>RFSC01000077.1 GCA_009924185.1 Actinomycetota bacterium | reverse complement strand
CGGCTGAGTACCGGTAATGGTTACCAACTTAGCGACATCGGAGATAGTAAGTGAAATCTTTTCAATTGCCGGCGAGACAGATGTAGCGCTTGCTTCAACTGCGCTCGGTCTAACTGTAATGACTGGGGTTCCAGTCTTTACCTTTGATGAAACCGTAAATGAGCCACCGAAAACAGATTGAGTAGCACCAAGATCAGAGTTAACATCAACCGCATCGGTGATTACTCCGCCTCCGATACGTACCGCTAAACGTCCTGCGATCTCTTTACCTCTAGCGGTAGATGGAACCAAAACCGCTTTAGGATTTTGAGCACCGACGATCTGAGCTAGCGCATCAACCAGAGCGGGAATTCCATGTCGTGAAAAATCATCACTTTCCACCAGTACAACTTTTTCAATCTCGGTATTGGATAGTTGTGCTGCAAGGGCATCCCCTTGACCAGCTGGGGCTAGCAAAACGGCGGTTACCGAGCCAACTCTTTTGCCTAAGGTTGCTAATTCCGCCGCGGTTTTCGCAACCTTGCCACCGTCGTGATCAGCCAAAATCAATACATTACTCATAATCACACCAATCGCTTCTCTGCCAAGTAATCGGCTAGCTTTGTTCCGGCATCGCCAGAATCTTCAATCTTTACACCCTTGTCTCGAGGTGGACGGGCTTGAGCATCTTCTACAACGGTCCACGCCCCGGTGCTGCCAACCTCATTTGCAGTTAGAGAAATGTCTGCAAGAGATTTACTCTCGATAGTTTTTTTCTTGGCCGCCATTGATGGGTAGCGCGGTTCATTAATCTTTTCAATGACGCTAATGACACATGGAAAGCTAGCGGACATATTCTCTACGCCACTTTCAGTCATGCGGGCAATCTCTACTTTTTTAGCCGCCGCATCAACCTTGACTGAGCCAGCAAAGGTGAGCTGCGCCCAACCCAAACGCTCGGCCAACATCGCAGGCACAACACTCATGCGAGCATCAGTTGATTCGGTGCCACAGAAAACCAAATCAAAGCCACCACTCTTAATCACTTCAGATAGGACCTTTGAGGTTGCAATAGCATCGGAGCCAGACAACGCCGCATCTGTAACCAAAACCGCATCATCTGCACCCATAGATAAACCTTTGCGAATCGCTTCTGATGCGCGATCTGGTCCCATGGAGATCAATGTGATGGTGTGCTCTGGACTCTCCTTGCCTTCATTAAGTGGCTCTACGATTCGCAGCGCCTCCTCGATTGCATATTCATCAAGATCATTTAGCACTGCATCGACGCTTTCTCGATCCAGCAAACCATTGACCATCTTTTTCTCGGCCCAAGAGTCGGGCACTTGCTTAACGCAGATCGCAATCTTCATACCGGGTATGTTACTGGTCAGTAATCTCGCCCTCCACTCGGCCTTCCTCGAATACTTCGGGGCGGATGCTTAGATAGCAAAGTGAAACCAGCCAATCCGCATATCTTGGGCAGCCATGTTGTGGCCGGCGGAACTGATTTCGCTATCTGGGCCCCAGCTGCGGATGCGGTCGAGTTGTGTCTCTTTAATAAGCGGGAAAATGAAACTGGGAGCTTTGAATGGGTTGAAACCAAATTCTCTCTGGCTCACCGCGAAGGCCCCATCTGGCATGGTCACTTGGCCGGCATTGGCCCCGGCCAACATTATGGCTACCGCATTTACGGCCCTTGGCAGCCCGAGCAAGGTTGGCGGTTTAATCCGGCAAAGGTTTTGTTAGATCCATACGTGCATCAAGTAAGTGGCGAGCTCACTTATGCGCCGGAGATTTTTGGACACCATGCCGTTGATCATTTAGGCAATGGCGATTTGAACCAGCGAGATGAGCGAGATTCGCTTGGATTTGTTCCACTATCTGTTGTAACCGCAAATGCACCGCGCATTATTAATAGACCTAGAACGCCTTGGAAGAAAACCTTTATTTACGAGGCACATGTTCGAGGATTAACCGCCGACAACCTTGAGATTCCAGTTAATGAACGAGGCACTTATAAGGCCTTGGGTCACCCCTCAACCATTCAACATCTGCAACGGTTGGGAGTCACCGCAATTGAGTTGTTGCCAATACATCAATTTGTAACTGAGGTCCATACAAATTTCAGAGGCCGAAAAAACCATTGGGGATATAACCCCTTAGCATTTAGCGCGCCACATGCCGCTTACGCTTCCAGCGATGATCCAGTTGCTGAACTACAAAAAGCGGTGGATGCCTTACATGATGCTGGCATTGAAGTAATTCTTGATGTGGTTTACAACCATACAGCCGAAGAAGGAGTTGCCGGTCCCACTTTTTCTTTCAAAGGCATAGACAATAAAACCTTTTATCGTCACTCAAATTCCAACTCTTACGAAGATGTAACCGGTTGCGGCAACACCATCGATTCGCGCCAACCTTTTGTAACCCGCATGGTTATCGATTCACTCCATTGGTGGAGCCAGATTATTGGTGTAGATGGGTTTCGCTTTGATTTAACGACAGCCATTTCTCGGAGCGCTGAAGGAATTGATACTCACGGACCCTTGATTTCAGCTATCTCCTCCGACCCAATACTCCGAGAGCGAAAGTTAATCGCTGAGCCTTGGGATGTTGCGGGATACGCGTTGGGTGAGTTCCCACATCCATGGCGGGAGTGGAACGATGCATATCGCGATGCCACCCGACAATTTTGGTTGGCAGATAGCGCACGTGGTCACAGCAACGGTGTTTCAGATTTAGCATCAAGAATTGCTGGTTCAAATGATGTCTTCTATTTCCGCGGTCCAACCGCCTCCATAAATTTTGTGACCGCTCACGATGGTTTTTCGCTTCGCGATCTAGTTTGCTATGCCAACAAACATAATGAGCCAAATGGTGAAGACAATCGTGACGGTAGTGAACAAAATAGATCTTGGAATCTGGGCGTCGAAGGCCATTCGCATGAAGAAGAGATAAATCAAAAACGCCTTCAATTACAAAAATCGATTCTGGCAACCTTGATGCTTTCCTCTGGTGTACCCATGCTTAACATGGGCGATGAGATGTCTAGATCTCAAAATGGATCAAACAACGCGTATTCCTTATCAGCCCAAGATGAAAGTGATAGCTGGGAAAACTTTTTTGGTGGCTGGAAACTGAATTGGAAACCAGATGAGCAGCAAGAGGATTTGATTGAAACCGTGGCAGCTCTTTCAAGAATCAGATCAAGCTACATGGTTGATGTGGCTGAGCAGTTTTATACCGGCGAACTCGATCAAGATACTAACCGAAAAGATATCGCTTGGTTTGATCGAGATGGAAATGAGATGAGCCAACATAACTGGCAGGACAGCTCAATTCGCCACCTAGCTTTCAGTGTTGATGCTACCCATAATCAAGGCTTATTCATCATTTTGAATAGCGCTGATCAGGATTACGAGTTCACTTTACCTAACCAGGATTGGGGCGATTCATTCCGTACGGTATTTGATTCAGCAGAACTAATAAATGATTTCAGCCCCACATTGAAAAAACCTAGCGACAAAGTTGCGGTCCGTGAAATGAGTGTTCAGGTGTGGTTAATTAATCGACATCAAACATCACCGTGACCGTTGAGGTGATGGTTTTTTCAATGGTTTGAGTGTCGTAAAAACCA
>RFSC01000076.1 GCA_009924185.1 Actinomycetota bacterium | reverse complement strand
GTTAAGTTTTCCCACGGAGGGCTCGCATAGTGGCCTAGTGCACCGGTCTTGAAAACCGGCAAGGGAAACCTTCGTGGGTTCAAATCCCACGCCCTCCGCCATAATTCTTAACGCGCGCTGTGTGCGAACTCATAAGGTCTCACCTAGAAACTCCTTCGAGGCGCGAGGAAAATTGAGGCATCAGTTTCGGCCATTTCCTTCAAGGAGGCGTTGCGTGGCAACAGGTGTTTTTTCTTCAACGCGGGCGGCTATCAAAGAGCGCACGCTGCGAACCGACAAGTGGTGGTTACAACCATTAATCACAGTTGCGGTTTTAATTTCATTCATCATCTATGCAACCTTCCGCGCCTTTGAAAATAATTATTACTGGACTAAACCTTTAATCTCTCCTTTCTATTCACCATGTCTTTCTGCGGCATGCGTTGATGGCGCAGCACACTTCGGAACACCATTTGGCGCGCTTAGCTTGTTTGGTTTTGCAATCTCACCAGCGCTAATAATTTTGATCTTCCCGTTAGGTTTCCGCCTTACCTGTTACTACTACCGCAAGGCTTACTATCGTTCATTTTGGATGTCACCACCGGCATGCGCAGTTGCAGAACCACACTCCAAGTACACTGGAGAAACCCGCGCCCCATTAATTTTGCAAAATGGTCACCGCTGGTTCTTCTACTTCGGATTAATCTTTAACGTCATCCTTACCTATGACGCGATTATCGCTTTTAGAAATCCGGAGGGCGAGTGGGGACATATGAGCGTTGGTTCATTAATCCTTACCCTTAATGCAGCAATGTTGTGGTTGTACTCAGCCTCATGCCATACCTGCCGTCACACAATTGGTGGACGCCTTCGCAACTTCTCACAACATCCTGTGCGTTACAAATTGTGGAGCTGGGTATCAGTTCTAAATCACAAACATCCGACCTTCGCTTGGATCTCCTTAATCGTCGTTGCACTTACTGATTTTTATGTTCGTGCAGTGGCATCAGGATCCATTACCGACTACTACTTCTTCTAGGACGAATCCATGGCAAATAACGATATTAAATATGATCGCTACCGATTCGATGTAGTTGTAATCGGAGCTGGCGGTGCGGGATTGCGCGCCGCAGTAGAGGCACGTCAGGCAGGACTTCGAGTCGCCATCATCTGTAAATCATTGTTCGGCAAGGCCCACACCGTTATGGCTGAAGGTGGCGCCGCTGCTGCAATGGGTAACGTAAATGAAAATGATGGCTGGAAGGTTCACTTCCGCGACACAATGCGTGGCGGAAAGTTCCTAAACAACTGGCGGATGGCAGAGCTACACGCCAAAGAATCTCCAGATCGAATTTGGGAGTTAGAGACCTGGGGTGCGTTATTTGATCGCACCAAAGATGGTCGCATCTCACAACGTAACTTCGGTGGACATGAGTATCCACGCCTAGCGCACGTTGGTGACCGCACTGGTTTGGAGTTAATCCGCACCATGCAGCAAAAGATTGTTGCGATGCAACAAAAAGATGCCAAAGAGCATGGCGATGCAGAGAAGTACATAAAAGTTTTCGCTGAGTTAACCATTACCGAAATCATTAAAGATGGAAAGAAGGTTGCTGGCTGCTACGGCTACTGGCGCGAGACTGGAGATGAAGTTTTGTTTGAAGCTCCAGCTGTTGTCCTTGCAACTGGCGGAATTGGAAAATCATTCAAGATTACCTCCAACTCATGGGAAGGTACCGGCGACGGACATGCGCTGGCGCTAAAAGCAGGATCTGCTTTGGTTGATATGGAGTTTGTACAGTTCCATCCAACCGGCATGGTTTGGCCACCATCGGTTCGCGGAATTTTGGTTACCGAATCAGTTCGTGGTGATGGTGGAGTTCTTACCAACTCTGAAGGTAAGCGCTTCATGTTCAACTACATCCCTGAGGTTTTCAAAGATAAGTATGCGGATAATGAGGCAGAGGCTGATCGTTGGTACAAGGATCAGAACAACAACCGTCGTCCACCAGAGTTGTTGCCACGTGATGAAGTGGCGCGTGCAATTAACGCCGAGGTTAAAGCTGGTCGTGGCTCTGAGCATGGCGGCGTTTATCTAGATGTTTCAAAGCGTCTTCCAGCTGATGAAATCAAGCGTCGTTTGCCATCTATGTGGCACCAGTTCAAAGAGCTGGCTGATGTTGATATCACCGAGCAACCGATGGAGGTTGGTCCAACCTGTCACTATGTAATGGGCGGCGTAAAGGTTGATCCAGATACCGCTGCGGCTTACGGGGTTGAAGGTTTGTTTGCTGCCGGCGAAGTTGCTGGTGGAATGCATGGCTCCAACCGTCTTGGTGGAAACTCACTTTCAGATCTTTTGGTATTCGGCCGTCGTGCTGGCGCTGGTGCAGCAGAGTATGTAAAGAGCTTGGGGGATAAAGCTCCATCAGCGAGCGATAAAGCGATCGCAAAAGCTCATGAGCATCTCAACGCACCATTTACCCGTGAAGGTGATGAGAATCCATACTCACTACATCAAGAGCTACAAAACGTCACACAGGATTTGGTGGGAATTATCCGCACCGAAAAAGAGTTGGCTGAAGCAATAAAGAAGTTGGAATCTATCCGCGAGCGTGCTGCAAAAGTTAAAGCAACTGGCGGAAAAGCATTTAACCCAGGGTTCCATCTTGCAATTGATTTAGAAAACATGTTGTTGGTTTCTGAATCAATCGCACGCTCTGCACTAGAGCGTCAAGAATCACGTGGTGGTCATACCCGCGATGATTATCCAAAGATGGATCCAAATTGGCGCCAGGTAAACCACTTAACAAAGTGGGGCGGCAAGCAGGTAGAGGTTGAGGCGGAGCCAGCAAAGATGTTGCCTACCGAACTTCTAGAGCTGTTTGAGATGGATGAATTAAAGAAGTATTTCACCGAGAAAGAACTCGCGAAAGGCGGCAAATAAATGTCCCGCAAAGTAAAGATGCGCATTTGGCGCGGCGATGTCAAAGGCGGAGAGTTCAAAGATGTCACTGTTGAAGCCAATGAAGGTGAAGTAGTTCTAGATGTAATCCATCGTGTACAAGCTACCCAGATGCCAGATCTTGCTGTGCGCTGGAACTGCAAAGCTGGAAAATGTGGCTCCTGCTCCATGGAAATCAATGGAAAACCACGTTTGGGCTGCATGACCCGAATGAACTCATTTGGTGAGGATGAAACCATCACAGTTACCCCACTTCGCGCCTTCCCAGTAATTCGCGATCTGGTAACTGATGTCTCCTTTAACTACAAGAAGGCGATGGAGGTTCCAGCATTTGAAGGACCGACAGATTTGAAACCTGGCGAGTACCGCATGCAGCAGATTGATGTGGAGCGCTCACAAGAGTTTAGAAAATGTATCGAGTGCTTCCTTTGCCAGGATACCTGCCATGTAATCCGCGATCACGAAGAGAATAAGAAGTCTTTCGCTGGACCACGTTTCTTCATCCGTATTGCAGAGCTTGATATGCACCCACTAGATCGCTTGCGTAACCGTAAACAAAAAGCGCAAGAAGAGCATGGTTTGGGAATGTGCAACATCACCAAGTGCTGCACAGAGGTTTGCCCGGAACACATCAAGATCACTGACAACGCCATCATTCCGATGAAGGAGCGCGTGGTTGATGTTAAGTACGAT
>RFSC01000075.1 GCA_009924185.1 Actinomycetota bacterium | reverse complement strand
GAAAACCTTTTACTCCCGAATCGCAATTGCTTCGGCTTTCATTCTGGGATTGCCGGCGAGAAAATTTGAAACTCTTGGGCTGGAAACTTCGGAGTTCACCAATATCAACTCGCCACCACCAGGAAGTGACATACTTTCTGTTCGAATATCTCTATCTTTCATTGCAAACAACTCAGTTGACCGAGAATCGCCGAGAGCAGATCTGGTAACTACATTTTGTAACGATATTCTCTCTGCAACTTGAATCCCACTGGAGAGAACCAGTTGCAGGACAAGTAAGAAGAAGGCAGTAGTCGGGATAAAGGTAAGTCCAGCTTCGATTGATCCTCGCTCGTCATCCCGATAACTTGATTTATCGGCAATCTCGCTTGCTCTGAATCTCATCGAATTCCATTCATGGCGTCAAGCGAGTTTTTCAAAATAGCGCTCAACCTAGGGGCTGCAATTGTCCATATTGCTGTAACGAGACCTGTCGTCATTAATACAACTAGAACCCAACCTGGGACATCTCCCCTCTCGCTGTCATTTCTAGCTGAATTTATTATTCTGTGTATCGCGCTATCTTGTGATTTGGAATCCTGACGGTTGGCTGTTTCAATCTTTGGTGCTGATTCATCAGAATTTCTGCCGTTAGCCGACCCTCGCTCTAGTTCCTGCCTGAAGGAGTTCTTGGCTGAGTTAATGAATGTAATGCCTTTGATTCCTACGCCAATAACAGCAGAGGTAGTGGCAATTGAAATGCCCTCAATTCTCTCAACTATTGACTTCATAGATATCGCTCCTTTGATTTAATGAATCTGGCCAATTAATTGCTCTGACTTTTCTGAAGGCAATTCTGAATTAGCACTGACATAACTAGTTCACTAGATCAGAATCTGTGGACAAACCAAGCTGTGCATATCAGGAGAAAAAGCCACCCAGCTGTTGATATGAGGGCCAAAGTGCAAACAGAATTGATATAGGCAGAATCAAGAAAACGACTGGAATCATCAACCCAATCTCCGCTTTGCCGGCTTTAGCCAGAATCTCATTCTTACTAGCCATTCTCGTATCTCGAACCTGAGAGATCAGGATTGGCCCCAAAGATGATCCTCGCTCTATGCCCAAAATTAGACTAGTTACAAATCGACGAAGTGCATTAGATTCAAAATCCCCTTTGAATCTATCTAGAGCTTCGACAATTGATAGACCCCTCTCAATATCCCGCACAACATTGCGAAATGCCGCTGAACTCAATGAATCAGATCTATTGGACAAAATTGCAATTGCCTTTCCAGGGCTGATTCCTGACGAAATTAGAATGGTTAGCAATTGAATCTGCGCTGGCAGTTCACTCTCCAACTGCTTAGCTCTATTGATAACTGCTTTGCCGTTGTTTCTTTTAGCGAGCAAAACAAATGCAAAAATTAGAGTTGATAGAGCTATTATAGAAATTATGCTGTTGTCATCAGTTAAGGCAATTCCAGCAATTGTCAATACACAAACGGAGATCATCAGCAAATAAAGAGGAAGAATAACTTTTCGAGTAGATCTCCCCCCTGATTCCAGCTTTTTGGGGAATGAGTTTGTTGAATTTAACTCATCAAAACTCTCTACGCTGGCAATCCAAATGCCCCAAAAGAGAAGCGGAGCAACTACTAGTAGTGATAGAAATGAGACATTGGTAAGCAAAAATAGAATCATCGCAGCGCTCCCATGAAATCTAAGTCAAATCTCATCGCAGCGCTCCCATGAAATCTAAGTCAAATCTCATCGCAGCGCTCTTGAAGTAGTTGGAATGCGACCCACGCGCTCCATCCATAAGTAAGCCAATCCAGTCATGATTACGCCAGAAGCCAGAATTCTTACCCCCGAGTTAGTGGAAAATGCCTCAACGGTCGATCTCTGTGAGGATAGAAGAACTAGAAGAATCCAGGGCGCAACAGTTGCCAACAGTGCAGAGTTCTTAATCCATCCAAACTTGGTCCTTATCTCCTCCACAACATCAAGATCATCTCGAACAAACTCTGATAAAAGTCTTAGGGCATTATTTGAGTCCCTACCGCCAAACTCTTTTGCCACAATCAATGTCTCAAAAACTTGATCTGAAATTGCCGAGTGCAGCTCCTCTTTTTCTTTCCTTAGAGCCGACTCAATGCCCTCCCCTCTCAGTACGGCAATCTTGACTCTGGTGAAGTTGGGCCGCAAGGCATTTGGAGCATGTTCAGCAAGCGCCAGTACGGCATCGGAAATGGAAACACCAGACTGCAAAGCCGAGACAAGCGAATCAATAACCTCGGGCCAAGCGCTCTCCCGCGCCTTAATCACTTTTTCCGCTCTTTGCTTATTAATCAAAAATGGAATTGAAGTTGCCAAAGTGGAGATGGCGATTGATATTTGTTTTGAATTTGTCAGTAAGAACAGCACAAAATTGGTAGAAAGCATTGAGATACCTGCCAACAATATGGTGCGAATCTTTATCACTCTAAATTTGCGACCTAATCTCTTGCCTAACTCCAATCTAGAATATCCACTTTGGAGCACCAGTAAACCAAGCGCGCAAATTATGGCCGCCAGAGATGCATAGCTGAGTGGACTAATCGCCAAGACCAGATACATACACATCCTCTTTCCACACAAATAGGTTTTCCATCTCTATATTTGAGTTTTCGTAACGGTCATTCACTTTGCAAATCTGCAGTACTCGCCTAACTCCTTCTCCATCTATTCCAACATGAATCACAAGATCTATCGCATGAGCAACTGTTGGGGTTATAAACTCCTGCGTGATGTTCTCTCCGGCCAACAAGGGCAACGTTTGTAACTTTCGTATCGCGTCCCGTGCCGAATTGGCATGAATAGTGGCCATTCCGGGAATTCCAGAGTTCAAAGCAATGAGAAGATCCAGTGATTCCGCCTCTCTGATCTCGCCGATTATCAGCCTAGATGGACGCATGCGTAGCGCCTCTTTTATCAACTTTCGGATATTTACCTCGCCAACACCGTCCAAACTCGCACTTCTCGTCTGCATAGCAACACAATCTGGAACTCTTGGCTTAAGTTCAAAAACCTCTTCAATCGTAATGATCCGTTCCCCGATTGGTACCGCAGAGGCCAAAGCATTCAACAAGGTTGTTTTCCCGGCCTGGGTCGAACCGCTAACCAATAGATTATTCCGTTGCTTAACTGAGGTTTGAAGTAACTCTAAAATTTCATCGTTAAAAACATCGAGTTCCACTAGGTCAACTAGGGTCTTGCCTCTCATCAGATGCTTCCTTATGTTTATTGCCCAATGCTCAGCCGTTATCTGTGGGATGGTTATATGAAGACGACTCCCATCTGGCAATCTTGCATCTACAAAAGGGTGAGCTAGATCGATTCGCCTACCGCACCACATCAAGATGCGATCCATTATTGCCTGTAGTTGTGTTGCAGTAAGAACCACATTTGTTAACTCTGATTTACCTCTCTTGGCAACAAAAATACGTTGTGGTGAGTTAATCCAAATCTCTTCTATCTCTGAATCCTCGAGCAATGGTTGCAAGGCTCCGTAAGGCGAGTTAATGAAAGTTCCAGTATCAACTCTATCTCCAGAATTCTTAGTAGCTTTGTCTGCAGCTTTGTCTGCAGCTTTGTCTGCAGCTTTGTCTGCAGCTTTGTCTGCAGCTTTGTCTGCAGCTTTGTCTGCAGCTTT
>RFSC01000074.1 GCA_009924185.1 Actinomycetota bacterium | reverse complement strand
TCGCTCTTTTTCGCGATTTCAAATGCCATACGACGTTTGCCCCAGATGTCGAGTTTGTCGACTCGTCCTCCGGATTCTTTGATGATCTTGAGATATGTCTCAAGACTTGGTGCAACTGTGCGTTCTTCTAGATCGGGATCTAGGATCACCATTAGTTCATAGCGACGCTTCACTTCATATAGGCCGGGTGGCCTTAAAAGTGAAGGAGGGCAAGCCTAGCCGTGGGTACTGTCAGGGAGAAATTCGAGCAGATTGCCCTGTGAACGGGGGCGGGCTGTGCGTATCAGGATGGCGCTGAAGTAGGCCAGACCGGCCACGCGGATAAAGATGGTGAGGGCGTAAAAGCTCTCGGGGATACCGAATTTGGCCCCGGTGTAGCTGGCTAGGTACTGCCAGATCGCAAAGTGATACAGCGCCTCTGTGCCCTGCCAGATCCAAAATGCTTTTCGTTCTTCTGGTTTGGTCATGGCTAAAACCGCAAGCGGTGTTAACCAAAGAATGTACTGCGGTGAGTAAACCTTTGAGATGGTGACAAATGCTGCGACCGTTAAAAATGCAATGAGTACTAGGTTTTCAAAATCGGTGCGATGTTCGGTAATTGAAAAATAAAGAACGCCGATCGCACCTAGCGCTAAAACAAAGGCGATGATGGTTAGGTTGTTTAGATTGCCGGATGGCAGATCTAGTAACGCTGCGGCATACCAAAGTGAACCTAAATCATTGTCACGTTCGATATTTAATTTAAAGAAGCGCCACCAACCATCAAAGTTATTTGTCGCAAAGGGCAGATTGATTGCCAACCAGGAGCCGATTGTGACCGCTAGATAACGTAGTAATGGTTTGAAGGATTTGTTTTTCCAAAAGATGAGTGCGATACCAAAGAGCATGACCCCGGGATAAAACTTGGTAGCGATCGCTATACCTAAAAACAAGGCGGATAGATCCATCTTGTTATCTTTATAAAAATACAGTGAGAGTAAAGCAAAAAGAACTGCGTAGATATCCCAGTTAATTAATAGCGAGCCAAAAACCGCGGGTGCAATCGGAAAGAGTGCCACGAAATCAGGTTTTATGCGCCAGAGAATAAATACCGAGGCAAAGAGCAAAAGAATTATGAGAAATGCGTTGATATCAAAGTAGGTGCGATAACCACTTGGATCGCCGACTAATAAACCAGTTGCCCACATAACAACACCGGTAAGCACTGGATACTCCACAGCGTTTTCGGCAGATGCGTATGGCCATTTATCGGTGTTGATTTCTCGCGCGCCGTAAAGGGCTGAGATGTCGGAGTAACACATATGAACATAAACATCGGGGCTAACCCAGTTGGTGCCGCGGCAGTGATTGAACTTTAGAAAGGAGAAAAGTGCCGCAATTAGCGTGACAATCACTACTACTCGAGCGGTTTTGATCATGGGTTTGGAACTAGATACTTCTTAAGTGCTTTGGTGCAGAACTCTGTAAGATCTTTATTCACACCAGTTAAATCAGCGTTGGTACACCAGCTAGCGGCCGCTGCGGGTGAAATGGTTGGAATCGGATTTGGAATTGGGAAGGCCTCGCTGCCGCCAATGTTGGTTGGTGGTGGGAAATCTAATTTTGGTTCACCTTTTAGCGCTACCTTCATGTACGCGTTCCAGATTCGTGCTGGGAAGCTGCCACCGGTAACTGAGGTTAAACCACCAATACCGTTCAGTGATTGGGTGGCATCATCACGATAAAAAGCGATTGAGGTAGCAAGTTGTGGTGTGTAACCGCTGAACCAAGCAGAGGCGTTGGATTGTGAGGTTCCGGTTTTTCCAGCAGCTGGTCTGCCAAAGCCGCGAAGTGCAGAGGCAGCGGTACCAGAGCGCACAACTTCACCGAGTGCGTAATTCAAATCCGCCATTACTGATTCATCAAAGACCTGTTCAGTTTCAATTCGGGATTGATAAAGAATGCCTTTGTTTGGTCCCAATACCTCTTTAACCATAAATGGTTTGGCGCGCCCATTAGCGGCAAATGTGGCGTAAGAGTTAGCAACATCAATTACTCGTGGGCTTGGTACACCAAGTACTACAGATGGTGATGGCACCATTGCAACAGATTCTGGAATTCCGGAGCGACGAGCCACCTCAATAACTTTATCTACGCCAACTTTGATACCAAGTGGAACATAAACGGTATTAATAGAGGTAGCGCTCGCGCGTAACAATGAAACATCGCCAAAGGATTTGTTGCCGTAATTTGAAACCTCATATGGGCGGCCATTGAAATCATCAAAAATTAAGGGGCCGTTTCCATTCCAAACACTAGACAAGGAAATGCCTTGCTCGAGCGCTGCGATAAGAGCAAATGGTTTAAAGGTAGATCCGGCCTGGGTAATGCCTTGAGTGGCATCATTTAACTGTCTAGTTAGGTAATCCTTGCCGCCATACATAGCAACGATTTCACCGGTGCCGGGGCGGATGGAAACTAAACCGATATGAAGATTGTCTGGCGCTTTCTTCGGCGCTTGATTGAAGACTGCAGCTTCGGCAGCGAGCTGGGCATCTTTTTCTAAAGTGGTGCGGATGATTAAGCCACCGATCATGAGTTGCTCATCAGCAAAGCCCAGTGCGTTTAGCTCTTTACGTACCGCTTCAATTAAATGACCTTTGTTGCCAGCGAGCTGGCCAGTGGAAAGTCTTGGTCTGATGCTGGGGAGTTTCTTCTTGTAGCGCTCTGCGTCGGCTTCATCAAGCCAACCTTCGCCGACCATATTGTTTAAAACATATTTGTAACGGGCCTCTAAACGCTCTTTATTGCCTTCACGGAACTCAGGATCGTAGAAACCTGGTGAGCGCAAAATTGAGGCAAGAACCGCGGCCTGTGGAATGGTTAGTTGATCAACGCTGCGGCCAAAGTAAACCTGGGATGCGGTTTCAACACCATATGCGGCACGGCCAAAGTAAATAGTGTTTAGGTAGTTTTCCAGAATCTGATCTTTGGATAATTGATTCTCTAATTTAATTGCGATTATCAACTCGATAATTTTTCGTTGGATGGTGCGATCTGCGGTAAGAAAAGCGGTTTTGGCATATTGCTGTGTAATTGTGGAACCACCTTGCAAACCTCTACCTAGTGCGGTGTTAATTGCACCGCGCAAAATTGCAACAGGATTAAATGCGCCTTGCGAGTAAAAGTTTTTGTCTTCGGCTGCTAGCTGCTAAAACCGCATGACGTAAATCAAGTGGGATTCTCGCCAAGGGCAAGCTGGTGCGGTTTTGTGCACCGATACGTCCCACCTCATCACCATCAGCGTATTGAATGATGGTGGCCTGTGAATTCACATATTCATTTGGATCTGGAATGTCGGTTGTGAAGTAAGCGATGGTGAATGCTGTGGCGCCAATTAGAAAGAAGAAGCCGCCAACTTTCAGCAGAAGGCGTGCGCCTCTGGTTTTCAGCCACTCCATAAGTAAAGGGTATCTTGATTAAAGGGTCTTAACTTTGCGCGGCGGCTTACGGACTACGCCATCGCCTAATAGGTATGACGCGGTGAGGTGATTCCAGCCGCAACCTAAGCAAACCTCAACAACATAAACCCGAAACTCTCCATACTCTGATTGCATCTCTTCTAACTCGGCGTTGGTCTTGATGCGACCTGAGTATTGGCCGAGTTGATCACCAAATGTGTATTGCAGTTCGGTGACCTTATCTTTGCGACACATTGGACAGTCACGGTCGGTGAGTTCGCCATGGTG
>RFSC01000073.1 GCA_009924185.1 Actinomycetota bacterium | reverse complement strand
ATTAGAGCCAACTAATAATTTAGGAGAGCAAAATGACAATCCAAGCCGTACTCGCAGATACCAACACCAAGATGAATAAAGCTGTCGATGTAGCTAAAGAGGATTTTGCCGCGATTCGTACCGGACGTGCACATCCCTCCATGTTTGCCAAGATCATGGTGGAGTACTACGGCACCGCAACCCCGCTTTCACAACTTGCAACTGTTCAAGTTCCAGAAGCCCGTACCGCCTTGGTAACCCCATTTGATAAAGGTGCGATTCCATCTATTGAAAAAGCTATCCGCGAGTCAGATCTTGGAGTAAACCCAGGCGGTGACGGCAATGTCATCCGTGTTAATTTCCCGCAATTGACTGAAGAGCGCCGTAAAGAGTTCATCAAGGTGGCTCGTGGCAAGGCCGAGGATTCCAAGATCTCAATCCGCTCTATTCGACGCACCGCCAAAGAGGCCATGGAAAAGTTAGAAAAAGATGGCTTAATTGGTAAGGATGATCTAACCCGTGGCGAGAAGGACTTAGAGAAGGTTACCTCTGATCATGTTGCCAAAATCGATGAGCTTTTGAAGCATAAAGAGGCGGAGCTTCTCGAAGTTTAACTTTGAGGAAAAACTATGAGCGACCTCCACTCGATTAACGAGGCGATTAATAAGCGGGCTGGTCGCAGGTTAATTCCTTCCATAATTGTTGGTTTAGCTCTGCTGGCAATTATTTTTTCAACTATGGCCTTTGTGCCGCCATTGTTTGCTGCACTTGTAGGTATTGCGGTGCTGATTGCTTTGCGGGAGTTAACCGACGCTTTCAAAGCCCGAGATATTCAGACCAATTATCTGCATCTTGCTTTAGCCACCTCACTTGTCTTGGTTAGTGCATGGGTAGGAGGGTTGCCAGGGTTATCGGTTTCTATTGTTATTGGCTTGATCGGGATGCTTTTCCTCACTTTGCTTAAGGGCACAGAAGGTTTTGTTAAGAACGCTACCGCGAGCGCTTTTGCACTTCTCTATCCTGGATTTGTCGCTGGATTTATCTTCTTGTTGGCCCGTTCTGGCGAAGGTTTCTCTTATATCGCCACATTAGTAATCCTGGTCGGCTGCAATGACACCTTTGCATATATATCTGGAGTTTTGTTTGGAAAGCATCCATTGGCACCAAAAATCTCACCGAAGAAGACCTGGGAGGGATTTGTCGGTGGATTAATCTTTACCGCTGTCGGCAGCGCATTGGCTTTTTATCATCTGCTCGATCATCACCCTTTAATCGGTGCAGCAGCCGGTGTGGCCGGAGTGGTTGCAGCAACTGTTGGGGATTTAGTGGAGAGCGCAATAAAGCGAGATTTATCAATAAAGGATATGGGAACCCTGCTACCTGGCCATGGTGGAATGTTGGATCGTTTGGATTCGGCGCTAATTACCGCACCGGTGCTTTGGTGCTGTATTGAATTGCTCAAGAGGTTCTCATGAGTGAATTGAAATTAGTTTTTGAAGAGCCCAAACAGCGCAAAAAAGCTCCAGAACATTTGGCGGATCTGACCAAAGAAGAACGCCGCGCAAAAGCAGAGTCTTTAGGTTTGCCAGCGTTTCGCGCTAATCAGATTTCTACCCATTACTTCACCCATTACAACGATGATCCAGATTCTTGGACCGATATTCCTTCTGCGTTACGTCCTGTTGTCGCCGAACATTTCCTGCCCAAGTTGATTACATTGGTGCGCTCCATAACCTGCGACAATGGCAAAACCCGCAAGGATTTGTGGCGTTTGCATGATGGTGTTCTTGTTGAGTCGGTTTTAATGCGTTATTCAGATCGCACCACAGTTTGCATTTCATCACAGGCAGGTTGTGGAATGAACTGTCCATTTTGTGCGACCGGGCAAGCTGGATTAACCCGCAACCTCACAGCAGGTGAGATCACCGCTCAGTTGGTGGCATCAGCTCGTGCTTGTGCAACTGGGGAGTTGCCTGGAGGTCCAACCCGATTATCAAATGTTGTATTCATGGGAATGGGTGAGCCCCTTGCCAATTACAACGCGGTCATGCGCACCGTTCGAAACATAATTACCCCACAACCAGATGGATTGGGGATTGGTGCCAGATCTGTAACTGTCTCAACAGTTGGCTTAGTTACTGGAATTGAAAAACTGACCGAAGAGGATTTGCAGGTCACCTTGGCGGTTTCCTTACATACGCCGGATGATGAACTGCGTGACACCTTGGTACCAATCAACTCAAGGTGGAAGGTGAAAGAGGTATTGGCTGCTGCCGATAAGTATGCTGACAAGACCGGCCGTCGTTATTCAATCGAATATGCCTTAATCCGAGACATTAATGATCAGCAATGGCGGGCCGACTTACTGGGCCGATTACTGAAGAATCGCCATGCCCATGTGAACCTAATCCCACTAAACCCCACCCCGGGTTCCAAATGGACCGCATCCCGCAAAGAGGATGAACGCACCTTTGTAAAAACCTTAGAAAATTATGGAGTTCCGGTAACGGTGAGAGATACCAGGGGCCGGGAGATTGATGGCGCCTGTGGCCAGTTAGCCGCCGCCGAAATCAATAACTCTTGATAGTAAGTCACCCC
Source organism: Actinomycetota bacterium (assembly GCA_009924185.1). Classification (GTDB taxonomy): domain Bacteria; phylum Actinomycetota; class Actinomycetes; order Nanopelagicales; family Nanopelagicaceae; genus MAG-120802. The sequence continues at coordinate 1,188 of RFSC01000073.1, read as the reverse complement.
ACTAACTAAACTCTCCGCATCAACTACCCGGAGGTTTAGCTTGAAGACTTTACAGAATTTCATTAACGGTAAAAGCGTCGCTTCATCTTCTGACAAGACTCAGGATTTGATTAATCCCGCAACTGGTGAAGTCTTCGCAAAGGCTCCGGTCTCAAATGCAGCAGATATTGATAAAGCCATGAAGGCTGCAGAGAGTGCATTTGAAGTTTGGAAAGAATCAACTCCAGGTGAGAGACAAAAAGCAATCAATAAAATTGCTGATGCGATTGAGGCTCGCTCTGAAGAGTTAATTGGGATTGAAAGTGAAAATACTGGTAAGCCAATCGCGGTTACTCGCGCAGAAGAAATTGGTCCAATGTTGGATCAAATTCGATTCTTTGCCGGAGCGGCTCGGCACCTGGAAGGTAGATCGGCTGCTGAATACTTCAAGGGCCATACCTCTTTTATTCGTCGCGAACCCATCGGAGTTTGCGCTCAGGTAACACCTTGGAACTATCCAATGATGATGGCGGTTTGGAAGTGGGCTCCTGCTATTGCCGCGGGCAATACCGTAGTTCTAAAGCCAAGTGATACAACTCCAGTTTCAACACTTTGGATGGCGGAGTTAATGCAGGAGTTTCTGCCAGAGGGTGTTATCAATGTTGTTGTTGGTGACCGTGACACCGGTAAGCATTTAGTCGAACATGAGATTCCACAGTTTGTTTCAATTACCGGATCAGTTCGCGCCGGTATGGAGGTCGCAAGCAGCGCCGCTAAAGATTTGAAGAAGGTACACCTTGAGTTAGGTGGCAAAGCCCCTGTAGTTATCTTTGATGATGCCAATCTGGAGGCGGCATGTGAGTGGATCGCTGTCGCTGGCTATTTCAACGCTGGGCAGGACTGCACTGCAGCAACCCGAGTTTTGGTTGAGGCCAGTGCCTATGAAGATGTTGTAGCGCTGCTTACTGAGCAGGCCAAAAACGTCATCAAGGTAGGTATGCCAGATGAAGATGTATTGGTAGGGCCGGTAAACAACGCCAATCAGTTGGCTCGAGTTAAGGGCTTCTTAGACCGAGTCCCAGCTCATGCCCGAGTTACCGCCGGTGGCTCCGCTATCAATCGTCCGGGCTACTTCTGGAGCCCAACCGTCGTAGCTGATCTGCGCCAGGATGACGAGATGATTCAAAATGAAATCTTTGCTCCGGTAAT
>RFSC01000072.1 GCA_009924185.1 Actinomycetota bacterium | reverse complement strand
CGCGCACTGACAGGGATTGAATTGCATAGACCCTATGTAGATGAAATTGATTTTGCCTGCAAAAGCTGCGACTCCAAGATGATCCGCACTCCAGAGGTAATTGATTGCTGGTACGACTCAGGTGCCATGCCTTTTGCCCAATGGGGTTACCCGCACAAGCCAGGATCAGTAGAAAAATTCAACGCGGCTTATCCAGCAGATTTCATCTGCGAAGCTATTGATCAGACCCGTGGTTGGTTCTACACCTTGATGGCTATTGGGACATTGGTTTTTGATAAATCTTCCTACAAAACAGTGCTCTGTCTCGGCCATATATTGGATAAAGATGGCCGCAAAATGAGTAAGCATTTAGGAAATGTTCTAGAACCAATGGCGCTGATGGATCAACATGGTGCTGATGCGGTTCGTTGGTACATGCTGGCGGCTGGTTCACCATGGAGCGCACGCCGCGTTGGACATGATGCAATATCTGAGGTGGTGCGTAAGACCTTACTTACCTATTGGAATACCGTCTCCTTCTTATCTCTTTACGCATCTGCATCGGATTACCAGCCCACGCCATTTTCAAGTGATTTGAATTTATCAACCATGGATAAGTGGATTGTTAGCGAGCTAAACCAACTTATCCAAGAGATTGATGATGCTCTTACTGAGTTTGATTCCCAGAAAGCTGGAGCGGCCCTGGCCAGATTTATCGATGATTTATCAAACTGGTATGTCCGGCGTTCGCGGCGCAGATTCTGGGATGGCGATGTCGCAGCTCTATCAACCCTGCAACACTGCCTAACAACCTTGACTCTTTTGATGGCGCCGATGGTTCCCTTTATTACCGAACATGTCTGGCAGAAGTTGATTCGCAAGGTGGATACCAATGCCGCATTATCGGTTCATCTGGCTGATTTCCCAGTTGCGGATTCGACATTAATCGACAAGAAACTATCAAGCGATGTGGCATTGACTCGCCGTCTGGTGGAGCTAGGAAGAGCTGCACGCGCACAATCACAGGTCAAGATTAGGCAGCCACTTTCTCGTGCTCTGATTGCTGCTTCAGGATGGAAATCACTCTCCCCTGAATTGCGTGATCAAATCGCCGATGAGCTAAACGTAGAGCAGTTGGATGATCTCTCTGCAGCTGGAGCTGACCTGGTGGATGTATCAATCAAAGCCAACTTCAGATCATTGGGAGCGCGGTTTGGCGGAGATGTACAAGCTATTGCCCAAGCGCTCAACTCAACTGCGGCTGGGCAATTAGTTGCTCAAGTTCGAAGCGAAGGCCAGGTAGACATTTCTTACGGCGCCGGCAAATCCGCATCAATTAGTGAAGAGGATTTGGTAATTACTGAAACTCCACGAACTGGTTGGGCGGTGTCTTCTCACGCGGGAGAGAGTTTGGCTTTGGATCTTCATCTTTCTCCAGAGTTAATCTCAAAGGGTGTGGTCCGTGAGGCGATACGAGCTATTCAAGATGCTCGTAAATCATCGGGTTTTGATATCAGTGATCGCATTCATGTGAGATGGAATTGTGCGCCCGAGTTTATTGCAGCGCTCAACTCTGGATCGCAGTGGATTAGTGAAGAGGTTTTGGCGGTTTCATTTACCCAAGAGCCTTCACTAGGTGTCAGCGAGGAAGAACTTGGCTTGAAGCTTTCTTTACAGAAGGCTTAAAACTTACTTCTGATCTCCCAAAGATCAGGAAAGACCGGATTGAAAAGAGTGGATGCTAAGTACTTAGCGCCACTCGAACCTCCAGTGCCCACCTTCTGACCAATTGTGCGTTCCACCATCTTTACATGCCGATAGCGCCACTCTTGCAATCCTTCATCAATATCCATAAGCCGTTCACAAATCATCGCGCCCTCTGGATCATTGCGATGCAGATCCAACAACACAGATTGAACCTCTTCAGATGGTGCATAGGGTTGCGATACATCACGCTGCAAAATGCTTTCCGGTAACTTGAAACCACGCTTTGCAACATAACTTAAGGTGCAATCCCAGATCGAGGGTGATTTCATCAACGCTTCAACTCTTGCTTTGTCATGAGGTAGAAGATGTGCCGCAGCTTTTGAATCCCGACGGCCCAGTATCGCCTCAACCTCACGAAACTGGGCGGATTGAAAGCCACTAGATGCTCCAAGTCGATCCCGGAAAGAGTTGAACTGCAAAGGCGTCATAGTCTCGAGAATGTCTATCTGCGCAACGCAAATTTTTAAAATTGTTCTAATACGCCCTAGCAGCGCTAACGCATAATGGGTTTCTCCGCTTTGTAATGCTTTACCAGCTGCTTGAAACTCATGAATTATCTGCTTAAACCAGAGTTCGTAGGTTTGGTGAATGACAATAAAGAGCAGCTCATCATGCTCTGGACCTTCTGAAAGCGGGGCTTGAAGTCTTAGTAACTCCTCAACCTTCAAATAGCTGCTGTAGGTGAGGGCGGCAGAGGTGTCTTCGCTCATGTGACGCGAGAACCTCCAGTCTTTACCTTGTGATACTGCCCAGAGCTGACCAAATCTCTCAATCTTTCAAACCCGTCATAAACCTCGACATAGGAGGTTGCCAATGGGGAAATCGCAACTCTGATTGAGTTAGGAACTCGATAATCAGGAATCACATCTGCGAACTCGCGTAGCGCTACAGCAATCCGCTCTGCATCTGGATGAACTAAGGAGATATGACCACCACGCTGTTTTGAATCTCGTGGCGTATTCAATTCAAAGCCCAGTGGCTTTAACCATAAATCAAAAAGCTCAATCATCATCTGGGTACCACGCGCAGCTTTCATTTCAATTGCTGCAATTCCTGCTTCTTCAATCATCTCAAATGCGGTTTTGATGCAGCGTAGACCCATTAATGATGGGCTAGCGATTTGAAAGCCGCGGATGCTTTCATCTTTTTCAAAGATTGAACCCATTGCAAATTGATCTTTTTGCGCAAACCATCCTTGAATAGGAACCCGCAGCTCATTCTGTAGCCTCTTCGCTACATACAACCATGCGGGTGCGCCGGGACCGGAGTTGCCGTACTTGTATGTGCAACCGACCGCCAGATCAACGCCATTTTCATCAAAGTTCATTTCGACAGATCCAACTGCATGAGCCGCGTCCCATAACAACAGAGCTCCGTGAGAACGAACTAAATCAGTTAGCGCTTTTATGTCCTGTCTAGCCCCCGAGCGATACTGCACTACCTCCAAGCTCACCAGTGCAACATCATCATTGAGATAAGGGGTTAACACCTCTGGAGTAATTAACTCATGGGTTGCGATGTTGGGATTTTCATTATCAATCACGACAAGCTTTAATCCGTGTTGTTGCGCGAGACCTTGCATGATGTAACGATCGGTTGGGAAATTAGCTGCATCGATAATGATGGTTTTCCGATTTGGACGAGCCTTTATGGCAGCGCTAGCAAGCTGGTAAAAGTTAACTGAAGTCGTATCGCAGGCTAAAACCTGACCAGCAGCAGCACCCAATGAACTTCTGCCAATCAAATCTCCTGCGGATTGTGCCTCATCTACCCAGTGACCCCAGCCAGTTACGACCTCTGGACCCCACTCCTGAGTAAGAAAATCATTAATCGCCTTTACTGTGGCATGTGGCAACCTGCCTAGTGAGTTTCCATCAAGGTAGCAGGTATGTGGATCGGTAATGACAAACTTATTGCGATACCCACGTAGAGGATCCTGCTCATCAAGTTGAACCGCTTCAGAGCGTTGCATACTCCTCAGTCTAGGTTAGTTTGTTATGAGTTGAGAAGGCTTTAAGCAAGAAAAGCGATAAGAATTTGGGTGCCAAAAAATAGAACGATGAATGACAAATCTA
>RFSC01000071.1 GCA_009924185.1 Actinomycetota bacterium | reverse complement strand
CCTGAAACCCAAAACCATCACCTGGTTGCGTGGAAAAAACGGCGCGGGTAAATCAACTTTGCTGCACACCTTGATGGGCTTCACCCCTGCAAAATCTGGGTCAGTTACTTGCGATGGCGTAACGGTTAATTCAAAGAACCCGGCAGCCACCGCCGCTTTCTTTGCTTACGCCCAGCAAAAACCGGATTTTGCATTTGGATTATCGGTCGCCCGGGTCTTGGAGTTAGGGAAAGTAGATCTCAGCGCTTCCATCAGCGAATCCCTCGGCTTACAAAAAATCGCTGATCAAGAGGTAACCAAACTCTCCGGAGGTGAGGCGCAGAGAGTTCTTTTAGCGTTGGCTCTTTCAAGTAACGCGCCATATGTCTTGTTGGATGAACCCTTTGCATCGCAGGATGCGGATTCAATAAGAAAGATAAAAGAGTTAATCGAGCAACAACGGCAAGCTGGTAGATGCTTCTTAATCGCCTCTCATATTCAGGTAGAAGCTGATCAGGAACTGGTTCTTATCTAGGGTTCAACCTCAAGTTTGGTAAATCCGGGGCTGGAATACGTTGTTTAATCTGATCATCAAAATCAGGGATTGATTGATCATGGGAGTTCCAAAGTTGGCGAGCAGCGACAATCTCTTCATGGGTTCGACCAATAAAGTTCCACCACATCAAAATCTTTTCCCCGAAAGGTCTGCCACCCAATAACAGCAAATGTATGTTTTCTTGTGAACTTACCTGTGAATTAGTTTGACCAAGGGGTATGTAAACCAAATCTCCAAAGCCAACTTTGTGGCCATTTACTTCAAACTCGGGCCCAACATTTAAAACTCCATATTCAAACCCTGGATTCAAATCCAGATTAACCTTTTCGGAGTAACTCTTAATTTCAACACCGACCAAATCACTGAATATCTTGGCTGGAGAGTTTAAATCTTGGTACTGGCCTACAAATACCTTTGTATTAACGCCATCCTTACTTGAGGTAGGAAGTTGGGAAAAGTGTTCAAATAGTGGTGCGATATTTCTGCTTTTATCGGGTAATGCAATCCAAAGCTGCACACCATGCATAGTGGCCTCGGCCTCTAAGGATTGCTCAGAGTGCGCGATTCCGCGTCCCGCAGTCATTAGATTTAACTGGGCTGGATTGATTTCCTGATGAGTGCCCAGAGAATCGTTGTGCATGATGCGGCCATCAAATAACCAGGTCACGGTCTGCAATCCCATGTGGGGATGTGCGCCGATTGTCATGCCAGTTACCTGTGTAGTTGGACCATAGTGATCAACAAAGCACCAGGCACCAATCATTCTTAGCTGCTTGTGAGGCAGAGTCCTTCTGACATCAACCTCTGTGCGGGAAGTTAGTTTTACGACTCTGGGTTTAAGGACCTCAAAACCAGTACATTCATTTTCGGAATCAATCTCATCCTTATCAATGCGAATACTCATTAGAGATTGAACTTTGCCCGATCTGCTTCGGGAACTAAGTGCAGATATTTGTCCGGGTGTTTCCCAATGAATTTTGAGACAAAGGGACAATAAGGCGCGACTTGATAGTTCTTAGCAAGAGCCTCATCTAGCGCATATTCAATCAGCGAGCTTCCTAAGCCTTTTCCCCCAAACTTTGGATCAATCTCAGTATGGGGAAAGACAATTGTGTTGCCGCGCATTCGAAACTCAGCAAAGCCGGCGAGCTCACTCTCTGTATAAATTTCATATCGAGAAAGTTCCTGATTAAGGACAACTGAGATTGACATATACGCAGAGTACCAAAGCTCCTTTTTTGAGCCGAAAAGCTGAGATAATTCATGCAGTGAAGTTGGGGCTGGTAACCCTGATTAACAAAACTTCACTTGGAGCTCGAGACGACAAAATCCCGAAGTAATTTCGGGATTTTGTATCCACACCATCACTTCTACACAGTTTCCTAAATTTAGAAAACAAGCCATTTACAAAAGAGCCAATCTTTGCTTCCGAGCTCGGGTGGTGTAATGGAAGCATTTCTACTTTTGCCAAGTACGAGGGAGCGGGTTCGATTCCCGTCTCGAGCTCCGTAACACAGGATGGCAACTGTGATACGTAATGCAAGAGGGGCTTGGAGCGATCCAAGCCCTTACTTGTAAAAGTGTTAGATACTACGACCGTGAACGCCCAAGTTGTGATTAGCGAACTCCAGCCGAAGGATTGGCAGCGACTACGCGATTTAAGATTTGCGGCGCTTGCAGAGAGCCCTGAAAACCTCGCCGGCAATCTAGAGGATGAGAAAAACTTCACGGAAGAAAAGTGGCTTGAGATTCTAAACAAAGTTACTTGGGTTGTTGCAACAATTGATGGCAAAGATGTTGGCTTAATAAATGTAGAAAATCTAAAAGGTGATTTTGGTGCAACTTGTTGGTTAGGTGGATTGTGGCTAGATCCAAATTACCGCGGCCAAGGAGTAGCGAGAGCAATCTTTGATTATTTGGATGCAAATGCGGAGCAAAAAGATTGGAAGGTGCAGGGCCTAGGGGTAATGGAGAGTAACCCTGCGATTAAAACCTTTGAGAAATTTGGTTTTGTGAAGATGGGCGAACCACAGGAAAGCCGCGGCAAGCCCGGCCATTATTACTATCGAATGATTAAGGCTTTATAGCTTCTTTAGAAAATCTGGGTTGTCATCTGGCGGAACAATTTTGCGCTTGCGGCGTCCGCGGCCATTGCCTTTGGGGCGTCCAGCAATAATCCAGGCGAGCGAGCCAATACCTGGCACAAAGATAATGATTACTAGCCAAGCCCATTTCGGCAGGCTGCGAATCTGCGACTCTGAGGTGCGTGAGCAATCGAGAATGCTGTAAATCATCAAAGCCAAGATGATGATTGTTGCGATAACTGCGTAACGGACCATGTGAGGATTTTAGCGTGCAACCAGCCAGGCCGCTAAAGAAAGAGCAACGGCATAGATGATTTGAATTCGACCAGTATTGGCTAAAAGTTGGATTAAAGCTGGGCCGCTGGCTCCGTTGCTAACTGCGCGCACTGATTTTGCAACAAGTGGCAAGGCAATGAGGCCTAGTAGATAGTAGAAAGAGAAGAAGGAGAGAGCGACCGCAATTACCATGGCAAAGAACATCAACCACTTGTAGAGATCCCGGGTTGATTGATCTCCCATAACCACCGCCAAAGTTCTTTTGTTGGCTGCAGCATCTTTCTCTAAATCACGTAAATTGTTCAAAACCAAAATGGCGCAGGCGATCGCGCCCATTGCGAAAGAAACCAAGATGACTTCGCGGGACACTGAATCAACATGAATAAAGTAGGTACCAACTGTTGCAACAACACCGAAGAAGGTAAAAACTGAAACCTCACCCAGTGCCATGTAGCCGTAAGGCTTTGGTCCGCCGGTATAGGTCCATGCTGCGAGCAATGCCAGCGCACCAACAATTAGTAACAGCCATGAGCTGTTCGCAGAGATATAAATGCCGGCTAAAGCTGCGATGCCAAATGAAATAAAAGCTGCCTTCTTAACCGCCTCTGGTGTGGCTGCACCTGATCCGACTAATCGCATCGGGCCAACGCGATTGTTATCGGTACCTTTAATGCCATCGGAGTAATCATTTGCGTAGTTGACGCCAATTTGTAAACCAAGAGCTACAACTAAAGCCAGGAAGGTATTGAATAAAGAGGCGTTATAACCAGCAAAGGCGGTGCCTACTAAAACAGGTGCAATAGCTGCGGGCAGGGTTTTAGGCCTGGCACCTGCGATCCATTGCTCACGCGTTGTCATTAGCCAACTTCTTTCGATCTGGTTTTCCAATACCTAAGTATGGAATGACGGAGATTTTAAAAAGCTGTTTTGGCGAGGCGTGTGCTCCGAATTTTTCCTTCAACTTACTTTGAATCAGCGATAACTCTAAATCTGTGGTGGTAGCGATGCATAGACTCTCGCCCCATTCCTTATCAGGT
>RFSC01000008.1 GCA_009924185.1 Actinomycetota bacterium | reverse complement strand
GCCCACACCTTACGGAGGGCCCAATGAGGAGAATTACACGCGTGTTATTCCCAGGAGTCAAGCCGATGAGTCCAAATATTTGATAAATACTCAGATTTTTTGGGGTATTTTGTTGAGATATCTCTCAATTTCCCTAATTTCGAGTTTTACTCTCCAATTACCTGGCCGATGAGCTTGGAATTGGGTGGAATCACTTGTCCTGGAGCAATGTAGCAATCTCGAACCTCACTGCCCTCGCCAATAACTACCGAGCTTGAGATCATTGAGCCGTAGATACCGCACCCTTGATGGATTTTCACTCCATCTCCGATTGTTGAACCCTCGCCGATTCGGGCAGTTGGATGAATCTCTACATTTGAACCGATTAAACAACCATCTACCACCCCACTTGTGGCGGCTGATAAATCTGGTTTCAAAATCAAATCCCTTGAAGCTTTGATGAACGATTGCGGGGTCCCCATATCAATCCAATAATTGCTATCTAAATAACCAAACAATTCAAATCCTTCATTAAGCAGCTTAGGAAAGGTATCTCTCTCAACGCTTACCACCTGGCCATTTGGAATTTGTTGTATGGCGCGATTTCGAAATATGTAGCAACCTGCGTTGATGGTGTCAGCGATTGGATTATCCATCTTCTCAAGAAAACTCTGCACTCGACCATGTTGGTCAATTGGCACGCATCCATAGGCACGCGGATCATCTACCTTAGTTAAATACAAAGTCACATCGGAGTTTGAGCTCTCATGTAGCGACATCTGTTTGTTTAGATTGTGGCCGCTCAGAACATCACCATTGAATACTACGACTGAATCATCATCGGCCAAATTCAATTTACTGGCGGCATTTGCGATAGCACCACCTGTACCAAGTGGAACATCTTCAACAGCATAGGTAATAGAAAGATCAAATTTTGAGCCATCACCAAAGTAAGGTTCGAAAACCTCCGCTAAATAAGACGTTGCCAGAACTAGCTCTGTGATTCCGGAGTTGCGTGCTTTGACAATCTGGTGCTCGGTAACTGGCTTTCCGGCTACGCGCAGCATCGGTTTTGGGGTGTTGTTGGTCAAGGGCGCAAGCCGAGTACCTTTTCCGCCAACAAGCAAAATGCCTTTAGTGACCATCTTCAGTTACACACTCAAACGCTTTGCGGCTTCATTTATCTTTTCATCAGAAGCGGTCAATGCGATTCGAACATGACGCGCACCCTTCTCCCCATAAAAACTTCCCGGCGTTACCAACACTCCACGATCGGCAAACCAGGAGACAGTTTGCCAATCCTCTTCACCACGCGTGCACCACAAATAAAGTCCCGCTTCAGAAAACTCTACTTCGAAACCCAAATCCTCCAGCGCTTGTCGCAGAATCGCACGACGATTTCGGTAGCGCTCTGCTTGTTGCTTTACATGTGTTTCGTCCTGCAAAGCTGCAGTTGTCGCCATTTGAACAGGGAGAGGAACCATCATGCCCATATGTTTTCTTATCTCTAAGAGTTGCTTTATTAGCTGGGCATCGCCTGCCATGAATGATCCGCGGTATCCCGCCAAGTTTGAACGCTTTGATAACGAGTGGATTGCAAGAATGCCTTTGTTATCTCCAGAGGTTAGCGATAGAACCGATCTGCCCTGCTTTGTATCTGGGAAGGATAGATAACACTCATCACTAGCTAGTACCGCGCCCGATTTTCGCGACCACTCAATGGCTGCAATCAGCTCGTTTTCACTATGCACTCTTCCGGTTGGGTTTGAAGGTGAGTTAATCCAAGCTAAATCAACCCCATTTGAAGGCCAATCCTTCGCATCTATTGCTACCTCGATTACCTCAGCGCCCGCCAAAATTCCACCAACACGATAAGTGGGATAGGCAATCTCTGGAATCAGAACTCGTTTTGCCTGAAGCAAAAATGGAAGTAAAGCGACAATTTCCTTTGAGCCAATGGTCGGCAATACATCAAACTCTCCCGTGGCACCCAAGACCTCACTGCTGTAACGATGTAACTCTGCTCGTAGCTCCGCAGCTCCAGTAGTTACTGGATAACTAGGTGAATTGGCGTTGTCACGCAGCGCCTTTTGAATGAACTCTGGGGTTGGGTCTACCGGGGTGCCTTGAGATAAATCAATAATTCCTTGCGGGTGGGAGCGTGCTCTTTGCCCATATGGAGCTAGAGCATCCCAAGGAAAATCAGGAAGCTTGATAAAGACCCCTTATTCAGCTGGCTTCTTTTGTATCTGAAGTAGCTTTGGATGATCTTTTGCGATTGGGCCAACCTTGCTGGCACCACCAGGAGATCCGATTTCATCAAAGAACTCTGCGTTAACTTCTTTGTACTCATTCCATTGCGATGGAACATCATCTTCGTAGTAGATGGCCTCAACCGGACAAACTGGCTCGCATGCACCACAATCCACACACTCATCAGGCTGGATGTACATCATGCGATCACCTTCATAGATGCAATCCACCGGACACTCTTCGATACATGACTTGTCCTTTACATCCACACATGGAAGCGCAATCACATAGGTCATGTTCTACTCCTCAGATTCTTCATGGTCATTCTTGATTGACCAATGGTGACTCAATGGCCCATATCCTACAGAATAGGCGGGTATGAAGCGCGATATAACGGAGCCCAAGACGCTTCAAATCTATGACACCCTAACCAGGCAGTTAGCTGGGGTGCGCAGTACAGATGGTGACAGCATTCGAATTTATTGCTGTGGTCCGACGGTATACCGAGATGCCCATGTAGGGAATTTAAGAACTTTTCTTTTGGGCGATCTAGTGAAACGCACCCTGGAGTTTTCCGGATACAAAGTCAAAATAGTTCAAAACATAACTGATGTTGGACACATGAGTGATGATTTTGAAGAGGACAAAATGTTGTCCCAATCAAAGTTGGAAAAACGTGACCCCTTTGCAATTGCTAGAGATTACGAGGATAAATTCCACGCAGATTTAGCAGCTTTAAATATCCTTCCGGCGGATGAATATCCCCGCGCCAGTGAATGCATAGACCTAATGATCAAGCACATTCAAAAACTGATTGCCATGGATTATGCCTATGTTGGAGATGACCATTCGGTTTATTTTTCCGCTGCGAGATTTGAAAGTTATGGTGAACTAAGCGGTAATCGACTAGATGCATTAAAGCCCGGACATCGCTATGAATACAGCGAAGGCGGCGCCAAAAGATTTCATGCTGACTGGGCGCTATGGAAGGCTGCAGGGAATAGAAGTGAAATGATCTGGCCCACCCCTTGGGGAAATGGGTTTCCTGGCTGGCATATTGAGTGCTCAGCGATGTCTTTGCATTATTTAAATGGCCACATTGATTTACACATTGGTGGGATAGATCTGCGCTTTCCTCATCATGAAAATGAGAGGGCTCAGTCAAATCCTCTAGTGAGTGAAGGTGACAGGAACGTTGAAGCGGTTTCCCTATGGCTTCATGGAGAACATCTTCTTTTTGAAGGTCGAAAAATGTCCAAGAGCGCTGGAAATGTCGTATTAGTTAGGGATGTTATACAACGTGGAATAGATCCACTTTCAGTTCGATTTTGTTTCCTTGAGAATCGTTACCGCAGCCAGATGGATCTTTCCTGGGCTTCCATCAACGCCGCCTTTTCAACGCTGCAGCGTTGGCGTGAAAGGTACCAACAGTGGAGAGTCTTGGGAGCTACCGAAACCCCTCTTGCGAAAGAGCTCGTCGAGGCAATTTTGCAGGATTTCTGTAATGATCTTGATACCCCGAGAGCGATGTTGAAGTTAAGGGCGGTAGAAAAAGATGTTGCCTTGAAGGATGAGGAAAGAGCCTACATATTTGCAGCAGTCGATGAGTTGTTTGGTCTGAAGTTATTGGAGCTTCCTGAAAAGGAATTGACCAAGGAACTCAAAGATCTCTTGGAGCAGAGAGTCTTAGCCCGGAGTGCGAAGGATTTTGGAAAAAGCGATGAGTTGCGAGATTTGCTACTAGAAAAAGGCATTGAGGTTAGAGATACCAGCGCTGGACAAAGTTGGAAATGGATTAAGTTTTAATCCTTCGAATTAAAGTAACAAAGCAAAGCAAAATCCCACCAAACACCAAAGAGTTGCCATAGAGGTTGGCTTCAATTAAAACCTCACCACCATTGCCCAAAGTTGAGGCCCTTACAATTACAAATAGCCATCCCACAACAAAAGCCAGTTGAGAAAGCTTTGTGCGGTTCATATTAGTAGCCATTTTCAGGCCCAGTAGAAGCGCCAAGATTGATACTAATAATCCAAATGGACGGTAAGAGTTATGCAAAAAAGTTCCTGAGACGCCAACTAGGGCACCAAAGATCAGGTTTAAAATAAATCGCATCTCTATTTTCCTGAGGAAGAGATGCCAGAAAAAAGATCAATTTCACGGCCATCTGCATTGGTATCGGCGCCCTTAACTCCATGAACTAAGCGGTAGAACTCCTGCCCCCAAACCTTGAACCCCAAATTGTCTGAAAGAGCAAAGAAGGGACCATCCACCGAGATTTGAGTTGGATGCGCCTTCATGGCCTGCATCTTTCGCTCTGCATATTGCTCGGCATCAATCACTGTGGATACCAACTCATCAGGTTGTGCAAAAGGAAAATCCTCCGCTTTATCAACGCCAAAGAACTGGTTTCCAGTGCCCTTCATCGCCTCGATTCCCTGTTCAATTACTGATTTAGGAATGGTATTCCAATAAATCTTTTGGATTTCCCAACCTTTTTCTCGTGCTATTTCTGCAGCTCTCATAGCAACACGGTGCGCTTGTATGTGATCTGGATGCCCATAACCACCAATTTCATCGTAAGTCACCATTACCTGTGGTTTTACTTCAAGAATTATCTCCACTAAGTATTGAGAAGCCTCTTCAATGTCCGCATTCCAAAAATTATCTGAGCGCTTGTTTGGCTCCGTGTCCATCATTCCGCTATCGCGGTACATTTTGTTTGGCGCACCTAAGAAGCGAAAGTCCTTCACTCCCAATACCGACATGGCATCTGCCAACTCGCCTTCGCGATGTTTGCCAAGTTTGTCTTCTTGATTACTTGCCAAATGGGCTAACTCTGGAACGAGAACCTCGCCCTCTTCACCTCTCGTACAGGTCACGAGAGTAACCTTTGCGCCTCGCTCAACATAAAGCGCCATCGTGGCACCGTTGTTGATGGTTTCATCATCGGGATGAGCGTGCACAAGTAAGAGTCGAAGATTTTCCATGATCAGAGCCAAGCGTACTGGTTTCCATTAGTTAATTCTCATTTCATCTCGTACGATGACGCCGATGAGTACAACTGAAAGATTAGATGGTCGCTCTCGCCTACCAAGAGATGAACGGCGTGCCCTTCTCTTGTCTGCAGCTCTTGAGGTCTTTACCGTCTCTGGATTCCATGCCGCCTCAATGGATGACATCGCAGATCGTGCCGAGGTCAGTAAACCGGTTCTCTACCAGCATTTTCCTTCCAAGCTAGACCTCTACTTAGCGGTGTTGGATTTACATATTGATTCTTTGGTCTTTGCACTACAAAAAGCAATTGCCTCAACTAAAGATAATAAGAATCGTGTGAAAGCAACCGTTGATGCTTACTTCGGTTTTATAGATTCCGAAGGTGGTGCATTCAGATTGCTATTTGAAAGTGACATGAATGTTGAACCACAAGTTAGGCAACGTCTAAATCGCATGACTTATGACTGTGCAGCCGCTGTCAGCGCTGTGATCTCACTTGATACTGGCTTACCTAAAGAGGAATCCATGATGTTGGCTATCGGTTTGATTGGCTGCGCTCAAATAACCGCACGCCACTGGCTAGAAAAAGATGGCAAAATTGATCGCGACAAAGCCTCAGCCATGGTTACAAACCTAATGTGGCGCGGTATTTCCGGCTTCCCAAAACAAAGTTAATACTTAAAATCGCAGAAACAGGACAAAATCTTTAGGATAGGGATATGACAACTAAGAAAAGTTCAGCTGGCAAAGGTGAAGGCGCTAAATCTGAGGTTCGCATCTCTGTTGCTGATCAAGTCAGAGAGCTAACCATTGAGACTGCTGCTGATCGCGATGAAGTAGTCGCTTTGATTACCAAGGCGCTAGATTCCTCACAGCCACTAATCCTGACTGACACTCGAGGACGCCAATACGTAGTACCAGCCAACAAAATTGGTTCGGTCGAGATTGGAGATATCTCTGAGCGTCGCGTTGGATTCGCTGGCGCTTAAATCAGATTTACTTCCTCTAACAAAGCGTAAGTAATTTCCCGATACTGCGCTGCTACCTGGCTGTGATTGGCGGTAGTTAAAAAGGATTTACCAGAGGTTTGTGAATCACTCACTGCAACATCTCTTATCAAGCTAGGTTCGAGAATCACAAACTCCTCCAGAAGCTCAGAAGGAACTTCCAAACTCTCAGCATGGTTTTGCATCGTAATCAACAGGTGTGGTTTCTTCTGGAAGCCACCCGCAATTACAAATTCTTTAGCATGTAGCGCACCTCTGATTGGCAGTATTTCCAGTGTAGTGGGAATAACAACCAAATCAGCCACTTGAGCGAAGTACTGCAACAGATTATCTGGGCCGGAAGGCGTATCAACGATGACTAGCTCAAACTCTTTGGTTATCTCGCGAAACTTTTCCTGCGACATTAGTTTTTCTGGCTCGAGGCTACTTAGTCGAGATGATGATGACAGCAATGAAACCCGCTCTCCCGTGCGGATTAAAGCGGTTTCGAGCGGGTATTCCTGGGAGAGAAACTCCTTTGTTGTGATTCGTGGGTTTTCAACACCATTCACAAAGGTCAGCGCAGCATTTGCATCGGCATCTATTAGCAAGACTTTTTTTCCATACTCAGTTGCCGCAACAGCACAGGCCAAGGCCGAAGTTGTTTTACCTACGCCACCAGCCAAATTTGCCAAAAGTATCAATTTCATCAGGCGGTTTGATCCTTAACTTTTTCCACTTTGAAATTCTGTGGTTGCCTTAGTGACTCAGGAAGGAATAACAAAGCGCTCCTTGTTGCCTTTAGCGCGAGATCTGTGGCGTTATCTTGGCCTGCAACAGTAGGCCAGCCATACAACTTACGCGCCCATCTTGGTAGCGCAGCTGCAGCTAAAGAGGTAATTCCGCCCCAAAGTGGTGCGATTGGAGTTCCAAATCTCAACAGCGGAGGTAGCGGCGGCAAGGCTATAAATAGCGCAGCTCTTTTTGCATCATCTGAAGCAGAAAGCTTGGGCATTATTTCCTGGAAATAATTTTCCATTTGACCAACCGTTCTTGGAACTTCTCTTGACTCAATACCAACCAACTCTGCAAATGTGACCATTTCATCAACATACTTATCCTGCTCTGTAGGTGAAAGCTTTAGGCCAGAGCGCACCGCGGTGTCGAGAAAAGCGTCAACCATAGCCATATGAACCCATAGAAGTAACTCAGGTTCATCAACCTTCAACATCTCATGAACTTTTCTAACCCGTGCCGACAACTTGTCGGCCTCTTCTTTGCTGCCAAAAGTCAAAGTGCCTACGTAATCACCTGTGCGTTGTAAACGACCCCAAGCATCCTCACGAAAATTGGAATGTGCTGCCACACCTGCCATTGCCTTGGGATGCAACGCTTGTTCTAACAGTGCTCTAATTCCGCCCACAAACATGGCGGTATCAGAATGCACCCGCCAGGTGACGGAATCAGCTGTGTAATATCCCTCGGTCACACCGAGAATAATTCCTTAATTCCCGTCATTAGCATCTCGAAAGCGATTGCTGCGGTCAAAAGACCCGCGACCTTAGCAAGCAACATCACACCTGACTCTTTAATCAGCGATACAACATGGGTAGAGAACATCAGGGTTAATCCAATAATTAGATGCGCACCCACAACCGCCAAGGCCAAAGCCATTGTCATGGAGGTGTTTTCAACCTCTTGTGCAAAGAGCATTATCGTGACAATTGCTCCTGGACCTGCCAGCAACGGAGTTCCCAGCGGAACTAAAGCTAGGTTCTTCTTGGCCCCTTCATCATCTTTGTGATCAGTTCCCTTAAGCAATTCGAGTGAAACTAATAGCAACAACAATCCACCAGCACCTTTGAGAGCTGGCATAGAAATATCCAAATAGCTCACAATGAACTGACCGAAAAGTGCAAACAATGTGATTACAAACAAGGAGGTTGCAGCAGCTTGCCACGCCAACAAAGTCCGCTCTGCGCGACTGCGATTTCCCAATACACCAAGGAAAATTGGAGTTGCACCCGGCGGATCCAAAATCACCAACAAAGTAACAAAAGCTTGTAGACCAAAGGTAATAGTTGTTACATCACTCACCTTGCGACCACCCTTCTGGAATTTGCTCTGGCTTCTAGAGCCTCCCACTGCGCGGGATTAGTAGTGTGTTCTGCTAACTCATTCATTTTTCCCGTTCCATGATAATCACTGGAACCGGTAACAATTAAATCCCGCTCGATTGCCAATCTTAGCAACTCACTTTTTTCGAGGTCAGAGTGATCACGATGATCCACCTCGATACCATCTAGACCTGCGGCTATTAACTGATCAAACAAATCCAGACTTATGGTTCGACCTCTTTGAGAGGCAAGTGGGTGTGCAATGATCGCCACACCGCCAGCCGCTTTGATCAATTTGATGGCATCCATGGGAGATGGCGAATAATGATTGATGTAATACTTTGATTTGTTGTGCAACAGTGCGGCAAAAGCCTCTTCGCGAGAAGCGACATGACCACGCGCTACCAAAGCATCAGCTAAATGTGGGCGGCCAAGGGTTGCATCATCTCTTTTTTGAGCGTAAACCTCCGCCAAAGTAATCTCAATACCGGCTTCATTTAACCTGGCAACTATCTTTTCCATGCGAGACAAACGATTCTCACGGGTCTTTTCCAACTCTTGAATTAGCGGTTGATAATCCCCATCAAACAACAAACCCAGCATATGAATGCTGATGCCATTCTCATCTTGGCAAGAGATTTCAGAGCCTAAAACCAGCTGCATGTTCGAGTTTGATGGATGGTTCAGCAGCGCGGAGGAGGCCTCGGCCCACCCCCGGGTCGTGTCATGGTCCGTTAGGGCCAGCACATCAAGCCTTTTGTTGATTGCCTTATCAATTAATTGTGAGGGTGTATCAGTGCCATCACTTGCATTGGTATGGGTATGAAGATCAATCAGCACGTGCGCAAGGCTACCGCTTATCCTCTTGTTTACTTCGCAAAACGAAAATTACACAACCGACCAACAGAAGAATTAGTCCAGGAATAATTCCCGCAGGTGGTAACTGTCCCAGCCACCAATACGCCAAAGCCGCACCTACCGGAACTTCAAAAAATACGATCAGTGAAACCACGGCTGGAGAAACTCGCTTCAAAGCCAGGTTGAACATGGTGTGACCCAGAATCTGCGCGCCACCAATTAATGCTAGAAGTAACCACCACTCTCTTGCAGAAAATCCAATCAACTCCGTGCTGGAAACAAATGCAATAGGCAGGGTTGTCACAGCGCAAACAAAATAACATATTGATGTATAGGTAGAGGTCGTAAGCTGTCGCTGAGCTTTCGCGCCAAGCATCACATACAGCGCCGCCAAAGCTGCACAGCCAATTGCTGCGAGATCTCCAAGAAAAGCCCTTCTAGAGATTTGAAAATCAACGCCCGTGATTATCAAAACACCTATAAAACTGATGATCATTCCCAACCAAGCTTGGCGCGGAATATGTCCCCCGGTTCGCTTAACAAAATATGCCGCAAAAATCGGTTGTAACGCGGTTAATGCAGTTCCGGCTGCGACACTGGTAAATCTCATCGCAATAAAGAATCCAATGAAGTGAAAAGCAAGAACTACTCCAGCCAGCGCAGACCATTTGATTGCATCACGATTCTTGACATCACTCCATTCTGCTTTTCGCAAAGCAAATGGCAACATCAAAAGCGAACCACCTAGATTGCGCCAAAAAATCAGCGCAAGTATCGGCATTGTGCTTAGAGCGATCACCGGCCCCGAGGTCCCAATGCCGATAATTCCGATAATCAGCAATGGGATATCGCGACCAACGGGAAGCTGAGTATGGAAACTACTTGATTGAGATTTACCCAAGTTCGAACTGGTCACGGCACCAACCTACTATCGGCTAGCCTTAACCCATGGAGGTACCTGATGCGCCAAGCAGAACTAACTCGGATATTCCTGGCCAAGCTGGCTGGTACTCCAGTATTTGATCCCAACGCTGAACGAGTTGGAAAAATTCGTGATGCCGTCGCGGCTATAAGACAAGATAATTTAGCTCCACGCATTCTTGGCTTTATTGTTGAAGTTCCTCAACGTCGAAAGATTTTTATTCCCATCACCCGCGTTACCTCTATTGATGACGGTGGTGTCTTTATTACCGGCTCCCTAAATATTCGCAGGTATCAACAACGTCATGGTGAATTGCTGTTATTAGCAACCTTCTTGGATCACCCCACGCGTCTGGTCGAATCCGGAAAAACCGTGGTGATTGAAGACATTGGAATGGAGCGCCAAGACAATAAGGATTGGTACGCCTCCTATATTCATGTTCTAAAGCGGGCTGGAACTTTCCGACGCGGAACCAGCACGACTGTTAAGTGGTCTGAGGTTGAGTTTGATTCTGCTCATCACACAATTAATTTGGCCGCGGTCGAAGAGGATATTAACTTGCTGCCCGCACAAGAAGTAGCTGCTGCCCTCCACGAGTTAGATGTAGAACGTCAAACTGAAATTGCTCGAACTATGAATGATGAAAAGCTGGCTGATGTCCTTGAAGAGATGGATGATGCCGATCGTGTCGCCTTGGTTTCGCAGCTTGAAGGCGAATTGGTGGCGGATGTTTTAAGTGAGATGGCTCCAGATGATGCTGCTGACGTTTTGCGAGAGGTTGGCGCTGAGAAAGCGGAGTCTCTGCTTAATTTAATGGAAGAGCAAGAGGCTGAAGATGTTCGTCGTCTTATGGAGTATGAAGATTTCTCAGCCGGTGGAATGATGACAACAGACCCCGTCATCTTGAGCACTGATGCCACGGTTGCAGAAGCTCTTGCGGCGGTGCGAAATAAAGATTTAGCTCCTGCCTCAGCAGCACAGGTTTTTGTTTGCCGAGCTCCGCTAGAAACCCCTACGGGAAGGTTAGTTGGCGTTGTCCACGTTCAAACATTACTGCGCGAACCGCCCGCACTTAGCCTTGGCATAGTGGCGGAAAAGGAAACAAACGCCATTTCACCAGAAGCTTCGTTAAATGATGTTGTGAAGCATTTAGCAAACTACAACTTAATCGCAGCCCCAGTCGTCGATGAGAATGAAAGATTATTGGGAGCGGTAACTGTTGATGATGTGCTTGATCACCTACTGCCAGCAAACTGGCGCAGTGCGTAGAAGGAGGCAAAGTAATGGCTCGCATTTCTAGATTAGAGACACCTCGTGAATCACGCCGTGCTCTGCGTCCCAACTATGATCCAGAGACATTCGGTCAGCTTTCGGAGAAGTTCGCAAGATTTATCGGCACTGCAAAGTTTTTGGTTTACATGACATTCTTCGTAACCTTCTGGGTTTTGTGGAATACCTTGGGACCAAAAGAGTTACGCTTTGATGAGTATCCCTTCATCTTCTTGACACTTTTGCTCTCGCTTCAAGCTTCTTATGCGGCGCCCCTAATTTTGTTGGCACAAAATCGTCAAGCCGACCGTGATCGCGTCACCTCTCAAGAGGATAGAGCTAGAGATGAACGTAACTTGGCGGTTACTGAGTTCATGGTGCGTGAAATCGCAGCTATGCGAAAAGAGTTGGTTGCTGAGATCAAAGAGTTGATGGATGAAAAATCAGGTACTAACACCCAGCCGGACACCAAGAAGTGATTTCTTTCTCGGTGCAAGCGCATCAACAATTTTAAAGAACTCTTGAGCTGCTGCTGATTCTGGATTTTGCCAAACAATTGGCTTACCCACGTCGCCACCTTCTCGTAGTTGTAACTCAAAAGGAATCTCTCCAACCAAAGGCACCTGCGCACCAACCAAGGTACTGAGTCGATCCGCGGTCTCTTTTCCGCCTCCAGACCCAAAGAGAGCAACTTTTGCTCCAGTACTTGCATCGGTATAGGCCGACATATTTTCAATTACACCGATGATGTGCTGCTTAAGTTGGTGGGCAATTCTGCCCGCTCTTTCGGCAACCTCAGCAGCTGCAATTTGCGGAGTAGTAACTACAACAATCTCTGATGCCGGTATCAATTGACCAAGTGAGATCGCAATATCGCCGGTGCCTGGTGGCAAATCGAGAAGAAGAAAATCTAAATCTCCCCAGTAAGCATCACTAAGCAGCTGCTCTAAAACTCTGTGTAGCAACGGGCCGCGGTAGGCCACCGGATCTGACCGATCTGGCTTAAACATTTCGATAGAAACTACCTTGATCCCATTTATCTCAATCGGGATAAAGGTCTGATCAATTGCTGTAGGTCTTTGCCCCTCAATTCCCAACAACCTTGGAATTGAATGACCATAAACATCTGCGTCAAGTACACCAACTTTGAAACCTCGCACCGCTAATGCAGCTGCAAGATTTACTGTGACAGATGATTTTCCAACTCCACCTTTACCTGATGAGATTCCCCAAACTCGGGTTAAGGAATCTGGTTGAGCAAAAGGAATGAATTTCTCTCGACCGCCACGTAATAACTTCTTTACATTGTCGCGCTGAGCTTCATTCATAACACCGAACTCGAGGGCAACTTGGTTTACTGCCGAAACCTTCATTACCGCTTCAGTGACATCCTTTTGTAGACGATCACGCATTGGACAACCAGAGATAGTAAGAAGAACCTTTATCTCCGCTACGCCATTAGAGAATTCGACCTTCTCTACCATTCCTAAATCTGGCAGTGGTCGATGCAGCTCTGGATCTGAAACAGTTGCCAGGGCAGCGTTTATCTCTTGGATTACCGTTGAACTCACAACAAATCCGGATCTATTTTGGCAACCTCTTTGATGTCTTTGCTTTGCCGCTTAATCTCTCCAACTACCGGCTTAATCTCGCCCTTCACATCATCCATAGCGTTGCCAATAACTTTCTTGGCTAGATTCTTTGGGGTCAGATCAGTTACATCTAAATCTTCAAAACCTGGGCCGAGGTTTTCCTTTAACTCTTTAGAAGCATATGAGGTGAAGTTTCGTACCTTATGTAAAAACCGAGCGAAGTCCCGGGCCGCATTTGGAAGTTTGTCAGGACCAACCAGGAAGAGACCTAGAACAACAAGTCCCAAGAACTCACCCATACCGATACCGAACATTTGCCTATCCTAATGATTCGACTTTTGTTGCGATTAAGACACCATCGCCCACTGGTAACAACATAGGAAGCCATAGATTTGGAGATTCCTTAACAACCTTGATTACCTCTTTATAAGCGATGGTTTCTGGATCTCTTTGGGTGGGATCAGCCACTTTGCCAGCAAGAAGGGCTCGATCGATGACTAAAACTCCACCTGGGCGCAGGGAGCGATAAGCATTTTCAACACTCTCCAACAAATCTGCGCTACGTCGCAGAATAAAGATGTCATACAGGCTGTCCGCTAACTTGCCAACGATCTCCCGACTATTTCCAGTGATCAAACGGTAACGAGAGGCATTAATGCCAGCTTCATCAAAGGCTTGCTTTGCCAGTTTTGCATTTTCCACTTCATCATCAATAGAGGTCAAAAGCCCTTTTTGCGCCAAACTTTGAAAAATCCATAAACCACTTACTCCGGCACCGGTACCAACTTCAACGATTGCATGCGCGCCAATCAGATGGGTTATGTATCGCAACAAGGAACCTACTGCAGGGGTCGTGTCATATGTTCCGATATCGGCACCGCGAGCACGCGCCCGTTGCATGATCTCGGTTTCTGGAACAAAAGAGTTTGAATATGGCTTCATATCGCCACGGTTTGCCAGAAGCCTTTCTGCGAAGGCTTTGTCGCCAATCTCAGGAATCACAATCCAGCTATCCATTCTGTTAGCAAACGGACGCCGTAACCAGTTCCACCCTTAACATTTTCTCCAGCATCAACCTCTGAACGAGCTGGCCCTGCAATATCCAAATGGGCCCATTTGCGATTGCTGACAAATTTCTCGAGGAACAACGCAGCGGTCACTGAACCACCCTGGAATTTAAACTTATCTGCAGTGTGATTGTAATCTGCAATATCGCTAGCTAAAGCAACATCATAATCATCTACAAGTGGCATGTGCCAGATGCGATCACCAGTGAAATCGCTTAAATTTGAAAGTTGGTTTGCTAACTTCTTGTCACGGGTATACATCGCACCGTAATAACGGCTCAAACCTAATGTCGCCGCACCAGTCAGAGTCGCAACATCAATCAAGTAATCAGGATCAAGATTCTTATCGGCATAAGCCAAGCCATCTGCCAAAACTAGACGTCCTTCTGCATCGGTATTGATTACCTCAACGGTTGTGCCGCCATAGTGTTTGATGACATCAGATGGTCTTTGCGATGTACCTGAGAGCGCATTTTCTGCAAGCATCAATAGCGCTGTGACTTGAACAGGCAGCTTCAACTCTGCGGCTGCGATAGTTGTCATTAATACCGCTGCGGCACCTGACATATCGCTTTTCATCGCGGTCATGGTGTCGTAAGGGCGTTTTAGGGAAACCCCACCAGTATCAAATGTAATTCCCTTGCCTACTAGCACTACATGAAGTGGTTTCTTAACGCCGCGTGGTTTGTAGGAAACCTCGACAAATCTCGGCGGATTTTTCTGGCTTGAGTTTCCGACCGCGCACAGTCCACCAAACTCCAATAACTCTTTGCCAGCTTTGACCTTCACAGATAAAGCGTTGTTTTTAGCAAACTTTTTTGCTTGCTCTGCCATCCAACTTGGAGATTTAATGTTTGATGGAGTGTGGATTAGATCTCTGGCTTTCCAAGTAGCTTCCAGCAAGATAGTGGATCTTTCACAAACCTCCGCAAAATCCCCAAGCAGTTTAATCACTGGAGTATCTGGTTTTGCAGCGCTCTTCTGGCTCCAAGAGTACGTGGCAAGAGCTGTGCCAAGGTAATGAACCTGTGCTGCCTTTTCATTCTCAACTAGTAGGGAAATTACTTGAGCCTTGCTGGCTTTTACTTTACGGCCTAATGCGGTTGCTGCCTTTCGGATATCGCTATCTGAGCGAGTTCCGACGCCAATCAAGATTACTCTCTTTACTTCATCCTCTAAGACTGGGATATCGATTAGTTCGCCAGCTTTGCCGGTGATACCAGATCCATTTTTCTTTATTTCATCAACAAAGGAAATCTTAAAAATACCCTCTAAGGATTTAATTTCTTTCTTGCTTTTATCAATCTGAACTTCGCCATCCTTTGAAATCAAAGGCAAAGCTATATGAGTAAAGTTCTTGAAAAATTGCTCCGAGAGTTCTTTCGGATACTGGACCGATCCGAGTTTCGGAATCGGTCGGTTCACTTCTTTAGAAGTGCGATCGAGGCGTTTAGTACATCGGCCAAATTGCGGGCCTCTTCTTGATTTAGTTCTACGACAAGTCTGCCGCCACCTTCTAGTGGAATACGCATAACTAGACTGCGGGCTTCCTTGGTAACTTCCATTGGTCCATCGCCAGTGCGGGGTTTCATGGCTGCCATTGGTGGGGCCCTTTCTCTAGATTAGCTCGCGCTACCTCTGTACAAGACGCGAATTATCTCGCATCTAGCTACCTGAGGGGAAATTGAAGGCCGAGCTCAATCTCGCTCTCGCCGATGCCAAAACTGCGCTCACAGCGCGCTCCGGCACCCCGATTTTGCCGGCAATCTCAGCGATGGAAAGTTGGCGCATGTAGTGCAGGGTCAATATCACCCGCTCCTCCTCGGGTAGCGAGTCGATTAACTCTGCCAATGTCGGCGTTTCCACAACCTTAAGGTTACTGGCTCGCCTGGAATCAGGTGACTAACGCGGGGCGCAGCTACGCGCGAACTTCCGTAGTGAATAGGTGACGGCAAGGATTATGCCGGGTTTGACCAATGCCAAAACAAAGTTTGGCGCAATGATTTTTTCATACCAATCAAATCTAACTTTGTCAGGTGAGATCTGAGTCAAACGAAACTCGCCAATTCCCTTAATCCATCTACCGTAATGGTCCACAGCGCAAAACT
>RFSC01000070.1 GCA_009924185.1 Actinomycetota bacterium | reverse complement strand
TGATTTTGACTGAGCTGAAGTTGCAGGCGACCCACAACTAAGACAAAGCCGTGCATACTTTCGCGGTCTTTGCTGTAGATGGGAAAGAGGCTCAGCTTCTTTTCTTGCCGGGTGTACTCGTTGAAGACGGCTATAGCTTCTTTCATGCTGCCAAAGATCTGGCCGACGATACGCTGAAGGGTGTGACGACTCAGATCTCTTGCAGCAGCTGTGATCTGGTGAAAACTCTTCCTGGGTGTTGCGCCATGTATTTCAGTAATTCAAACTCTTTGAAGGTTAGATCAAGTGCGATGCCTTTGATCTTTGCGGTGTAGGTCTTTTCATCAATAACAACATCGCCGCTGCGGATTTCACCAGAGGTTGGATCTGCTGCGATCCGTTGGGCCTGCAGTTTTCCAATCGCTACTCGAATGCGGGCATCAACTTCAGCTGGACCTGCGGTATCGAGAATGACATCATCAAATCCCCAATCTGCGTTGGTTGCAGATAGACCACCTTCAGTTGTAATCAAAATTAGTGGGCAACCAATTCCTGTAGTGGTGACTAACTTAGTTAAGGATTTAGCGGCGGTTAAATCACGACGGGCATCAATAAAGAGGCAATCAACCTCTGGAATATCAACTAATACCGAACCGATGGCAGGCAAGATGCGAACTTGATGCTGGAGCAAACCAAGTGCAGGTAGAACCTCCGCACTGGCACCAGTGGTGTTCGTCAAAAGTAGAATGCGAGCCATAAGAGTGAAAGAATACCCGCGTGGATAATTACCTACCAATTCTCATTGTTTTCACGCTCGCTACAGCGTATGGGCTTTGGTATCAGCGCAGCCGTGGGAAATTGAAGAGCAAATCCTCGCGGGCCGGAAAGCCGGCGTTAACCGCCAGCGACATCGGACATGATTTAGGTGCGCGAGTGACGCTGGTGCAGTTCTCCTCTGCATTTTGCACACCATGCCGCGCAACCCGTGCTTTGCTAACTGATATCACCGCAGATCTTGATGATGTTGTTCATGTTGATATTGATGCGGAGAAGAATTTGGATTTAGTGCGCCGGCTTGATGTGCGTTCAACACCGACGACCTTGGTTTTGAATAGCGCCGGGGTAGAGGTTGGTAGAGCCGTTGGGGCTCCAAAACGGGCCGATGTATTGGCCACTTTGAACGGGATTAAGTAGCCCTTTCCTGCAAATTATTTGCAACTCGCATACCGCTCTATACCTCTTTATTCTTTGCTCCATGTTCTTTGTTACTGACCAGCTCTTTACCAAGCGGCGCGTGATTGATTTCTGCCGTTTTGCCGGTCAGCTCTGTCTTGCGTAGTTGTTGATTAATTCAATATCCAACTACTAAGTAAACAAGAGGAAAGAAATGTCGATTACAAGTGTTTTGAAGTTCAACACCACAGAAGATGTAAAACTGCTTGATGCACGTGGCCCAAGATTTGGTGCCGTGCTAACCACAATCGTTTTGGCTGCGATTTTGGTGACCGGTTCATTGCCTTTATTGGTTTGGCAGTTGGGAGTATTTGCACTCGGCGCTTTTGCTGGACCTCAAGCCTCTCCATATGCATTTATCTATCGCAAATTAGTGAAGCCACGTTTGTCAGGTGATGTTCCAACTGAGGATTCCAGACCACCACAGTTTGCACAGGTAGTTGGATTTTTGTTTGCGTTAACCGCAACATTAGCTTTGTTGGCTGATGCGACTGCGGTATTTACTGTTGCGGTCAGCTTTGCATTAGCGGCGGCGTTCTTGAATGCGGTCTTCAACTTCTGCCTCGGCTGCGAGATGTATCTAATGATTGCGCGGATCCGCAGCGTGATTTCTAAGCGTAAAACCCCTGAGGATTCATACAACCTGCCTAGCCTTTAGACTTCTCGGGTGGCAGATAAGAATCATGAACTTCGGGACAAGGGCCTACGCCTAACCCCACAACGCCAGTTGGTGTTGGAGGCGGTGCGTGCATTAGGTCATGCCACCCCGGAAGAGGTTGCGGAAAAGGTTCGTGCGACCCATCCTGGTATCAACCTCTCTACCGTCTATCGCAATTTAGAGACGCTGGAAAATGTTGGATTAGTGCAGCACACCCACTTGGGTCATGGCGGTGCTACTTATCACGCAGCTGAAGAGTTGACCCATCTGCATTTGGTTTGCGGTAAGTGTGGCTCTGTAGGGGATGCGCCAATTGAAACCGCAGCCCCATTTGTTAACGCCTTGATTGATGAATATGGCTTTAAAACCGATGTAACCCACTTTGCGATTTATGGAACCTGCGCTGACTGCACTGCAAAATCATGACCGCGGTTTATGTTGAAGAGGGTTTAGATAAAGGTGCGATCTGGCACTTTGGCGAGGTTGCTAAAGAGCAACGCGCGCTAGCTGAAGGAAAAGCTTGGGCGGATTTATCTCATCGCGCAGTAATTGAAATCAGCGGTGAAGATCGTTTGATGTGGCTGCACTCCCTGACTACTCAACACCTAGAGAAGTTGGTCGCAGGTGAGTGGAAAGATGCTTTGATCCTGGATGCGCAGGGACATGTAGAGCACCAAATGTTTTTAGTTGATGATGGCGGCGCTACCTACATTCATTTAGATCAGGAAAAAGCTCCTGCACTTTTGGATTATCTAAACAAGATGCGCTTTATGCTGCGGGTCGATGTGAAAGATGTATCAGGCGATTATGCGATTGTGCGGGCGCCTGGAAAAACAGATGCAATTGGCGGTCCATTTGCATTGGTGCCACGTAGCGAATTAGCAGCAACTACCTCCGCTTTTAACTCGGCAAATCTGCAGGTTGGGATGTGGGCGCTGGAGGCAGAGCGGATTGCATCAGGAAGAGCCCGGGTGGGACTAGATAGTGATTACAAATCAATCCCAAATGAGTTGGGCTTTTTGAATAAAGCGGTACATATGAATAAAGGTTGTTACCGTGGGCAAGAAACTGTGGCCAAGGTTTTTAATCTAGGACATCCACCACGCCGTTTAGTTTTGTTGCATCTCGATGGTTCTAGCGTTGATATCCCAGCTCATGGTGATGCGGTTGTTAATGATGGCAAAGAGATTGGTTTTGTGGGATCTGTGGCGCGGCATTATGAGTTGGGGCCAATTGCCCTTGCGGTTATTAAGCGAATGACTCCGGCTGATGCGGTTTTGACGGTAAATGGCATCCCTGCCAATCAAGAGATACTTGTACCGATAGATTAGAACCGTGGAGATAATTACCACCATCGCATTAATAGTGACCGCTTTATTTATGTCACTAGCGATTCTGGGTTACTCGGCAAGACAGTGGCGTAATTTGAAGAAGGGGCGGTAATGGCGTTTCAAATTCCAGAAGGTTTACATCCTGATTTAAATCCGCTGGCCTGGTTGGTTGGTACCTGGCGAGGTAAAGGTCATGGGGAGTATCCCGGTATTGAAAACTTTCAATTCGCTCAAGAGGTCACATTTAGCCATGACGGTAGACCATTTTTAACTTACTTCTCTCGCTCTTGGATTATTGATGACAACAACGAGATTATTAAAACCGCTGCATCTGAAACAGGCTTTTGGCGAGTCAAACCAGGCAACACTCTTGAGGTTTTGATTGCACATAGCACCGGTATTTCCGAAGGCTGGGTCGGCAGATTTGATGGACCAAAGATTCAATTAGCAATGGATCACGCTTACTCTGCGCCATCGGCAAAATCGATGGAGGGTGGACAGCGTTTGTATGGTTTAGTTGAAGGTGAGCTGTTCTACGCCTATGACATGGCATACAACGGCAACAAGTTACAGGCACACATTTGGTCAACTTTGCCGCGGGTGCAGGATTAGTACTGAATGAAAACCGGTGAGGTTTTACTTGAGGTAGTTAGAAACGAGTTAGTGGAGTCGGTACATGCCGGACACTTACTGATTTTGGATGCTTCTGGTAAAACAGTTTTACAACTTGGCGATATTGATTCACTGATTTATCCCCGCTCTGCGGTTAAATCTTT